>CAYPWA010000086.1:0-5548 GCA_964414325.1 uncultured Sulfurovum sp.
TTGGAGGCATTCTAAGATGCTGTTTCCCCGTCTTCAGGATGTCAACCTTGAGCCGTTGTGGGAAGAGACCATCAACCATAAACTGGCGCTCAAGCATGCGCTTCTTTTCTCGGAAATAGAGGGTGAAAAACGTGCGGTGGTCGAAGAGAAAAGTATGACCGAAGCACTCAATCATCTCGCAAGGATAGGGGTGGACTACCCTGTCGTGATCGTTGACGAAGAGAGTTTTGAACGCCTCAGAAACAAGTTTCTCGAAATACAGACCGGTTCGGACTTCGAAGAGATGTCCACCGCGACAGAGGAGCTTATAGAAGTAGAGTCGGATCTGTTGGAGTTTATTCGCAATTCACAGGATCTACTCTCCAACGAAGAGTCCGCGCCTATTATCAAACTGGTCAACTCTCTCTTTTTTCAGGCAATCAAAAAAGGGGCAAGTGACATCCACATCGAGAGTGGAGAACGCAAAGGTGAAGTCAGGCTGCGTATCGACGGTGCGCTCAAGAAACATCTTGATCTTGACAAGATGATCATCGGACTGGTTATCAACCGTATCAAGGTCATCTCCAACCTTGATATCTCGGAAAAGCGTGTCCCTCAGGATGGTCGTACGCAGATCTCTATCTCAGGCAAGACACTTGATGTGAGGGTTTCCATTCTGCCGACGTACCATGGAGAACGTGTGGTGATGCGTATTTTGGCACAGAGCGACCAGATCCCCACACTGGAGTCTCTGGGCTTTCATGAGGATATCACCCAAAGCCTCTACCGGCTGCTCACCCATTCGCATGGGATGATTCTGGTGACCGGACCGACGGGTTCAGGAAAGTCGACGACCCTGCATGCCTGTTTGCAGCACATTGCAACCCCGGACAAAAACATTATCACCGTAGAGGATCCGGTAGAGTACAATGCGGATAATATCTCTCAGATACAGGTCAATGATAAAGTAGGGCTGACCTTCTCGGCAGGGCTTCGTTCGATTTTGAGACAGGATCCGGATATCATTATGGTGGGAGAGATACGGGACTCCGAGACTGCCGATATCGCGTTGCGTGCGGCGCTGACGGGTCACCTGCTCCTCTCCACGCTGCATACCAACGACTCCACCTCCTCTCTAAGCCGTCTGATGGATATGGGTATCGAGAACTTTCTGATCTCTTCGACACTGCTTGGCGTGCTTGCCCAGAGACTGACGCGAAAGCTATGCAGGCATTGCAAGGAGCAGACGCAGCTTCCTGAGGCTGTCACGCAAGAGCTTGGAATCCCCTCTGAGGGGCGCTATTTTTCGGCAGTGGGATGTAAGGCGTGTGATTTTACCGGATATAAAGGCAGACAGGCAGTGGGGGAGATCTTTGTGATCGATGATGCGGTCAAGACCATGATGAAGGACGGTTTCAACGACCATCAGGTACGCGAAGCGATGAAGCAGCGGGGGATGGTCACTATCTCGGACAAGCTCAAGCAGATGCTGCTTGAAGGAGAGACCAGCTATGAAGAGGCGATCCGGGTAGGATTGATGGACGGCTGATGCGAAGACGCGGTGCTTTTACACTGATAGAGGTGTTGATCTCCATCGCGCTTCTGGGGCTGATACTCCCCGCACTCTACAAGACAGTGGGTCTTCTGCAAGACTCCAACAGCCATCTGCTTACCTATCTGCACAAGAGCCGGGATGAGACCAGGGCGATGCATACGCTCTACCTGGATATCGCAAGTTCGGACGGCAATCTTACGTTGACCAACGGAGAGTTCGACAGACTCTGTATGGAGCGTACGCAGAACTCACTCTACGGACTTCCTGAAGCCAAAGTGTGTTGGGTGGTGCTCAAAGAGGACAACACCCTTGTGCGTGTGGAAGGAAGCAACTATGGTCTGCCGGTAGGACTGGAAGAGCGAGTGGAGGTAGATGCAGTGATGGCGCATCTTTCGCTTTTTGATGTCTATTGGCAGAAGGACAGAGTGGTTGTGTTTGTCGCATCAAAAGGGAAAGAGCCTGTGACATTCATGCTTCAAGGGATCACAAAACCCAAGCCTAAAAAGAAAAAAAGCATCAAGAAAAAGAAACAATCATCCCCGTCACGAAGTGATACAACGTATAGACGTCAACCAGTTCGCCCCACTCCTGATCGACCCATAGCGCCACATATCGCTCCGGGAAGAGGTACGACGCCCCCGGTTTTCTAGCGTTCCCCCTAATCAAATTACGATACAATTATTGCATCGTAATACCAAAAGAGCGGATGCTCTTGGCAAGGATAGTGCAATGCAACAGATCTATGAAAAACTCGGACTCTTCTATCTGGGGAGAGATATCGACAAGGAGACGCTTGAACCGATAGATGCTCTGACCCTGCTGAAGAACAAGAACTTTACCACCCATGCAGCGATCATCGGGATGACCGGTTCGGGCAAAACGGGGTTGGGGATCGGAATCATCGAAGAGGCGGCGATCGATAATATCCCCTCCATTATCATAGATCCCAAAGGGGACATGGGTGATCTCTGCCTGGTCGATCCGGATTTCTCTCCCGAAACGTTTGAACCGTGGGTCAAGGATGAGGCGGATGCCAAAGGGGAGGATCCCAAAAGCTATGCTTCCAAGATCGCTGCGATGTGGAAGGAGGGGATCGAGAGTTGGGATCAAGACAGTGAACGTGCCGCGCGTCTTGCTGCGGTGCCTAAGCGTATCTATACGCCGGGAAGTGCTGCCGGGTTGCCTGTCAATGTCCTCTCCTCTCTTGAGACACCACCGTCGGAGGTGATGGAGGATTCCGATACGCTCGCTTCCTATCTCAAAAGTACGACCGTCAGTCTTTTGACACTGATAGGAGAAGATACCGATGCGATGGATTCGCCCGAGTATATCCTTCTGGCGCAGATCCTAAACAGTGCATGGATGGATGGTGAGGATATGGGGATAGAGCATATCATCACACGCATCATTACCCCGCCATTTAAAAAGATCGGTGTATTGGCACTGGATGACTTTTTCCCCCAGGAGAAACGCTTCAAGCTTGCTACCAAGTTCAATGCACTCCTTGCCAGCCCAAGCTTTGCACTCTGGATGCAGGGAGAGAGTCTGGATATCCAAAAGCTTCTCTATGATGAGAACGGGAAAGCGAAAGTCTCGATCTTCTCCATCGCGCATCTCAACGATGAGGAGCGTATGTTCTTCGTGACCCTGCTGCTCAATCGCTATATCGCATGGATGCGAAGACAGAGCGGGACAGGCAGACTGCGCACCCTGCTCTATATGGATGAGATCTTCGGGTTCTTTCCCCCAAGCAAGAATCCGCCAAGCAAAGAGCCGATGCTGCTGCTGCTCAAGCAAGCAAGGGCGTTTGGTATCGGCGTGGTACTCAGCACCCAGAACCCCGTCGATCTTGACTACAAGGGACTCTCCAACATCGGTACATGGTTTATCGGACGGCTGCAGACCACACAGGATATAGACAGGATCATCGAGGGACTGGGAGGACAGATCGGATCGACCTTTGACAAGGGAGAGATCAGAAAGCTGTTGGCAAATCTGAAAAAACGCACCTTCTTTCTCAAAAGCGCCCATCTTGAGGATATTCGCCTCTTTGGTACGCGTTGGGTGCTCAGTTATCTCAAAGGACCACTCAAGAGAGATGAGATCTCGATGCTGATGAAACCCTTCAAGGAAGAACATACTCCCGTATCCAGGACAAAACGATCTGCTGAGGCGTCCCATGACACTATTGTGCATATCGATGACTCCATTCCCCAATATTTTGAGCCTGATCCCTCGGGAGCGAACAACTTCTACGGGACACTCGGTGCCAAAGTGACGCTGCATTTTTTCAATCAGAGCAAAGGTGTGGACGAGGAAAGAAGACTGCTTCTCTCACTCCCGCTGGAGGAGGAGCAAAAACGCATCGATTGGGAACAGAGCGAACCCGAAGAGGTCGATTTTGAGAAGTTCCCTCATCTCAGACCCAAGGAGGCGCACTTCACCGGTCTGCCCGAAGTGATCCTTGAAGATAAAGGATTGCGGCGAAGTATCAGAGAGCTTAAGGATCATCTCTACCGGACACAGAGTATTTCTCTATGGCACTGCCGTGCTCCCAAGCTGATCTCTACAGCCTCTGAGAGTAGAGCGGATTTCCTTGTACGGCTTGATGATATGCTTCAGGAGAAAAAAGAGGAGGAGATAGAGAAGCTCAAAGAGCGCTATGCCAAAAAAGAGAAGGTGTTGCTTGAGAGGCTTACCCGTGCTCAAGAACGGGTCGCCAAGGAGGAAGCGGACTCTACCAGTTCGTTGATCGAAGCGGGTATCTCGGTGCTTGGGGCACTCTTTGGTAAAAGCAGTGTGACCAAGATAGGACGTGCAGTCAACAAGGGTGGCAAGATACTCAAAGAGAGAGGCGAAATGAGCCGTGCGCAGGCACGGGTCGCAGCTATCGAAGAGGATATCGATCTTCTTGCCGATGAATTGGAGCAAAAGATCGATCAGCTGCATGAAAAGTACGATGTGGATCGCTGTGAAATAGAGGAGGTGAAGATCAAGCCGAGAAAGAGTGATATCGATATAGAGAATTGTGCCATTGTATGGCGTATCTAAAGATAATTCATAGATAAAGTCAATTTTAAAATAGTTTACTCTATAATCTATGAACATAATCAAGGATTATAGAAGGACAATGAGCATGGTCACATTTACAAACATCAAGAGCGGCAAAGAGGTCAGCAGAGGGGATACCAAAGAAGATGAATTCATCTATGAAGGAAAACCGCTGCTTGTGGAGACAGATATGGACGGGGTCATCACCTACGCCAACAGGCGATTTGTAGAGGTAAGCGGCTATACGAAAGAGGAGGTCATCGGTTCTCCCCACTGTGCCCATATGCATCCCAATATGCCTCAGGCCATTTTCAAGGATGCCTGCCAGAAGACATCGGAGGGGAAAACCTGGAGCGGCTATATCTGCAATATCTCCAAGGAGGGTATCGGATACTGGACGGAGATGACGATCCAGCCTAAAACCGATGAGTCAGGCACGCTTGTCGGTTTTATGGCGACTCGTCGTGCTCCTGATCCTGATGAGCTTGAAAAGGTAATGGAGGAGTATGACCAGCTCAAGGCAAGCGGTGATGCCAATGCTCGCAGTCAGTATTGCGGAGAGGTCTTTATCGGCAGGGGTGCTTGCCATTTTTAGGAGGGTGATTAGCCCTTGCTTCCGGGTTTGATAGCGGTGCTTCCCTCTTTGCACATAGGGCATGTTTCAGGCGTATACATCTCAAAGGTAAAATCGGCCAACGAGAAGAGCGGGATATCCCGAGGAAGCTTGCATTCGGGTTTGGCTTCGCTCTCGCTACCCACACGTTTACAGAAGCCGCGATTCGCCAATGAAGCAAATGCTACAACCTTCGCCCCCAATGCCTCAATCGCCTGTGCTGCCTTCAGTGCGGAACCGCCGGTCGTGATGATGTCTTCACAGATAATGATCTTTTCTTCGGGACGCACTTCAAAGCCGCGTCGAAGCTCCATGCCTCCCTCTTTTTTCTCCACGAAAATAGATCGTAC
>CAYPWA010000087.1:0-5516 GCA_964414325.1 uncultured Sulfurovum sp.
AGTAGCGGAAGTTCTCCAGGCCGTAGGCATCGGCCACCTCTTTGGGGTTGATGACATTGCCCTTGGATTTGCTCATCTTCTCTCCGTCGCGTGTCCACCAGCCGTGTGCGGCGATGTGCTTGGGGAGTTCGAGTCCGAGGCTCATGAGGAAGGCAGGCCAGTAGATTGCATGGAAGCGGAGGATGTCTTTGCCTATGAGGTGTACACGTGCAGGCCAGAAGTCCATCTTTGCCTCATCGGTACCGTAGCCCAGTGCAGTGACGTAGTTCATGAGTGCATCAAGCCAGACATACATCACGTGCTTGGGATCGTTGAGCTCGGCAGGCAGTTTGACTCCCCAGTCGAAGCTGGTACGGGTGATGGAGAGATCCTCCAGACCCCCTTCGACAAAACGGATCACCTCGTTACGCTTGGAACGGGGCAGGATGCACTCGGGATGCTCCTCATACCATTTGAGCAGTTTGTCGCCATAGGCGGAGAGGCGGAAGAAGTAGCTCTCCTCTTCGACAATGGTCGTAGGCTTTCCGCACTCGGGGCAGAACTCACCGTCGACCAGCTGTATCTCGGGGAAGAAGGTCTCGCAGGAGATACAGTAGTGTCCCTTGTAGACATCTTTGTAGATGTCACCGTTGTCGTACATCACCTTGAAGGCCTTCTGTACGCCTTTCATGTGGTCTTCGTCGGTGGTACGGATAAACTTGTCGTAGCTGATACCGAAGTCATCCCAGAGGTTTTTGAAGGTGGCACTGATCTCATCGGCATACGCCTGTGTGCTTTTGCCTCGGGCTTTTGCCGCCTCTTCGATCTTCTGTCCGTGCTCGTCCGTACCGGTAAGGAAGAAGGTCTCCAGACCGCTCATACGGGAGTAGCGCGCAAGGGAGTCCGCGATGATGGTCGTGTAGGCATGACCGATATGGGGGATGTCGTTGACGTAGTAGATGGGGGTAGTGATGTATGCTTTGTGGCATGAAGACATGGGTAAGGTTCCTTAAACAAATGAGTTTATTTTATTGAAAAGATTTTAGCTAAAAAGTGCTGTATAGCGGGTAAACTTACACAATGTATTATGTTTATATCATTGAATGTGCCGACGGGACGCTCTATACCGGTATCGCTACCGATCTGCAAAGACGACTCGAAGAGCACAACAGTTCAGACAAAGGGGCGAAATACACTCGAAGCAGAAGACCCGTACGGCTTGTCTACAACGAGGTGTTTCCAGACAGAAGCAGTGCGAGCAAGCGTGAGTATGCAATCAAAAAAAAGATGAATCGTCAAGAGAAGTTGAAACTGATCGAAAAATATGGTATAGTAACTTAATACTTTAAAATATGAAAGGGTGTGTCAATGGCTGAATCTACAGGTCTACCCCAGGATCGCAAGGGATACAGTGCCGCTGAGAAGAGGCGTATCCTGCAAGAACTCGATGAAGAGCGTCGCCGTGCCCAAAGAACCGGTGAAGAGATACGCAGATACCTTTCCGACAAAAAAACCTACAACTATCATGGGGATCTTTACTATAAGGTCAGTGACTACAAGCAGAGCTTCTATATTCTAAAATCCATACTGGATACGATGGGTAACACGATCCAGGAGATCGAACTGGAGCGGTCGGGATATACGACCAATCGAAAAATGAAAGGGTTTATTAAGTGGGACAATATGAGAGGATCGTTCCTGATCTCGACAAGCAAGGTGCGGGTCTACTATAAACCTTTTGAAGTAGAGGCTTAAGGGTTTAAAACTCGAAGCCCCCGCCCGTACCTTTGTTCATGCTGTCATAGACCGCTTTGACATAGGCATCACGCAGTTCGCATGCAAGGAGTTTGTCGCACTTCATACAGCTGTTGAGTTGATGCTCCTGCTGACACCTGAGCAGTTCCTCTTTTTTTTGTTCTAGGGCGATCGCCCACTCATCGAGCACCTTTTCGGACATCACTTCACACCGTAAGCGAGTTTGAGCTTCTCGATCTCGTAGTTGGAGCCAAAAAAGCAGGGGCTGGTATCATGTGGATGGGAGGGGACAAGCTCCATCAGTCGTCTGCCCTTGTTGTCGATCGCCTGACCACCCGCCTGTTCGTAGATGAAGGCAAAGGGGATCACCTCAAAGAGCTGGCGCAGTTTGCCGTGCGGTTTGTCCGAGGTACCCGGATAGGAGAAGATCCCACCGCCTTTGAGCAGGATCTGGTGCAGGTCGGGCACCATACCACCTGAATAGCGCAGACGGTACCCCTCGGCAAAGAGATCGTCCACAAAACTTTTGTGGTAGTCACACCAGTGCTGCTGTGTACCGCCCGGAGCGTTGAGCTTGCCTTTTTCTCCCAGTACCACCTCTTTGCAGACAAGGTTGAAGAATCCTTCTTGTGCACGGTAGTGTTTGGGGCGTTCGCCTTTGACCGCACGCATGATCTCGATACGCGGTCCGTAGACCACATAGGCCGATGCTACCAGGTTCTCCGCTTTGAGCTCTCCTTCGTAGATACCGAAGATCGAGCCTACCGAGAGGTTGACATCCGCCAGAGAGGAGCCGTCCAGCGGGTCGTAGCAGATAGTATACTTGCCCGACTCATGCAGCAGCAGCTCTCCCTCTTTCTCTTCACTGACAAGCGACTTGACGAGAGGAACGTTTTTGAACGCCTCTTCGATGATATAGTCGCTTTTGACATCAAGCTTGAGCTGATCCTCTCCGGAGGAGTTCTCCGTATCACAGTAGCCCAGATCTTCCGTTTTGATCGCGTGATCGATTTTGAGCGCGCACTGTTCGATGGTTTCAAAAATAGTAAGCATGGTTGTTCCTTTATATCGCTTTGGCGTGTGTCTCGATCCATGAGAGTATCGCATCGAGATCATTGAGATCGAGGATGTCGATCTCTTTGGGGATGGTGTAGCTATCGGGATCGATGGTATCGTCAATAGCGATCGCCTCCGAACAGCCGAAATAGCTCTCGTCTATCGTATGGCGAAAAATCGCGATACGCGGCAGCGGCAGGGTTTTGAGCCCCTCGACAAGAAGGATGTCGAAGTCATTGACCATCGAGACGATCTCATCGAGCTGTTTCTCCCGGTGGGAGAAGTAGGTGGTACGGGTAGGGGAGGTGACTACCACCTCCGCACCGGTCTGAAAAAATCGGTGGCTGTCCTTGCCCTTGACATCGAACTGTGCCTTGTCTTTGGGGTCGTTCTTGATGATAGCGACCTTTCTGTCGTCAATAAGGGCTTTGGCTACCTTTTCGACGAGGGTTGTCTTGCCGCTTCCGGATGGTCCGGTGAAAGCGACGGCTACTCTTGTTCTCACGCGTGCTGTCCTTGATAGGTAGAAGTATGGGATTATACATCATTCTTTATTGAAACTATGTTAAAATCTTCCCAATCAACCCAAGGAGAGCGGATGCGCATGATCGGATGGACGGTAGCTGCAGCCCTGCTTTTAGGCGGATGTACCGGTAAAGAGCACGACGCACTCCTGACACACTACGAAAAGAACAAGCACTACCACAAACAGCTCATCAAAACGGAGAAGGTACAGCTCTACGAAGATAATCTGACCAAGGTTGCATTGACTGCGACCTACCTCAATACCTATACACCGGACAAAAACGTCACAGAGGATGAGCGGTTCATCATTGGACTCTATATTGATGAGGAGAACTTTGATGTGTCAGGATATGAATTCAATCTGACACTCAACGGTCAGCCTCCCTTGCGTATCGTACCGCTAAAAGAAGGAGACAAGCGCTTGAAAGATATCTCCTTTGTCTCCGACTGGGCACACTTTTTCCTGGTCGATTTCCCGCACCAGAATACCAAACGCCTTACGTTGGTCTTCGAGAGCGAACGGTACGGAAAGGGTACGCTTCACTTTGCCAAGCAGGCAAAGTATGTATTTACAAAAAAAGCATTTGATTGATCCGCAATCACTACTTTCTGAACCTGTCGGTCATAGAGGGGTCTGTCAGCGTTTCAATGTAGGGTAGCAGGCGTGTCGGTTTGCCCAGAAGATTCATATAGACCACATAGTTTGTCAGTACTTTCTTACCGTATTCTCGTGCTTCGACATTGCTCATCTTCTCCATACTCAGGTAGGGTTCGAAGGGACCGGGTCTGAAGTTGCCCCGTCTGCGGATGAGGCGTTTGGTAAATCCTATTCCCCCGTTGTAGGCATAGGCGATAAAGAGCGGATGGTAGAGGTATTTGTTGAGATAGTCCAGATGGTAGTCGGCATATTCGATCGCCTTGTAGGGGTTGAATATCTCGTCATAGTCGATCCGTTCCCCTTTTTGTTTGGCGACATGGTCTATCAGAAAGGGCATGAACTGCATTAGCCCCAAAGCGAACGATCGTGACACCGAAGCTGGGATAAAGCGCGTCTCCTGTCTGGCAATGGCGTAGATGAGTGCCTGACGCTCTACAGGGTACTTCTCCATCAGGTCACGATAGGGCATGGGGAAGTAGCTGCGTGTATAGTTGCAGGCACGCGCTTTGATATAGGTGTGCATCCCGATGGTCGCCTGGGATTCGCAATCCTCGGCAAGGTCATCGAGATCCACACTGCCTGAGAAGAGCTTGCGCTTCATCTTCGCCCAGTCTATGGGGTCGGTCTCATCGATCCCCCAGACACGGCTTTTGGATATCTTGGGAGCGATGATGGTCTTGGGGTATTTGTCATGGGTGATATCTGCTGCCAGAAGACGATACATATTGATATGTCCGCTCTGCTCTTTGATCTGCTGCAGGTAGTGTTTGTTTTTGGTGACCAGATAGAGCCAGAAGAGACACTTGTCCTTTTGCCATCGTTCTTTGTAGATACGATAGGCAGAGTGAAAGTACTGAGCTGCGAGTGTAAGCTGACGCTTCTGTACCATCGAGATGCCTTTGTTGAAGGCAAAATTTCCCTGTACACGGTTTTTCCATATCTCCGTATCGTTGACGGCGTATCGTACCGGTGTAGGGCGGAAGTTGGGGTAGGCACCTGTCTTTTTGCGGTATGCTTCCTTGAGTTTTTTGTTCAAGGAGTTCGTCTCTCGTATGATGGCACGTGCCTCTGCTACGGTCGTGCTTTTTTGTCTGAGAAATCGCCAGATGTAGTAATCCTTCTCAACACTTTTGGGCATGGCATGGACTTGTGAGTAGGAGAAGTGCTTCGCCTGCGCAGTCGTTACTGTAAAGAAGAGAATGAACAGCGCAAGCAGGTATTTCGTCATCGTACTTATCCAAACACCAGTTTCATCAAAAAGAGGTCAACGAACTGCAGTCCAAAGATGATTACCAGCGGTGAAAGGTCGATCCCTCCCATCACAAGGAAAGGGAAACGGCGTCGCAGCCAGTAGTAGACCGGTTCGGTCAGGCGGTAGAGTGCCTGTACGACAGGGTTGCTCGGGTCGGGTCGTACGAAGCTCAGCAGTGCCGAGATGATCACGATCCAGATATAGAGCGTGATGACCATATGAATGATATTGACAAAAGAATAGATCAGTGCATTGATCATGAGATTACCTCCAGTAGATAAGATCGAATAT
>CAYPWA010000088.1:0-5460 GCA_964414325.1 uncultured Sulfurovum sp.
ATAGGGGTGTTGAAATCATGGAGAATATCTTTGATGAACTCATCGTTGATCCGGAGCGCTTTTCGTATGGGGTTGAGACTGTAGAAGGTAAAGAAGAGTGCCACCCCCATTAGGAGCAAGGTCGCAAGGATGAACTTGACCCAGAGTCTCTGCCGTATCTTGCGCATATCTTCATGGTAACGTTTTTCCGGGTAGGTGATCTTGACGTTGAACTTCTCTGAATTCGGGACGGGAAAGTAGGCGCTTACACCCTCTTTGTCATAAAGCTCATCGAGCTTGGTCTTATTTTTGGGTGTAAACTCGAACGCAAACTGCTTACATTCGTAGGTATAGCTGCACAGTTGCATGGTCTTGAGAAGGGATTGTCTATATTCTCTTTTTTCCGTATGGTAGAGCTCGATAAAGAGCAGTACCAAAAGGATCTCAAGAAGTGAGAAAAATACCAGAAAGTTCTTGAGGAGAGACTCCTTTTCATACCTTTTCAAGCAGGTATCCTCGACCTCTGATATTTTTGATGTCAATATTGAGTTTCTGTTTGATCTTTGTCAGTGCGACACGCAGTGCGGCATCGGAAGGATGCTCGAGACATTCGTAGAGCAGCTCTTTGGTGACGACTTCACCGCAATGGCGTATGAGCTTCTCAAAGACGTTGATCTGAACATTCGCCAGATCGACGATATTACCGTCTATACGGACTATGCGTGAAGTCGGATCATACTTTACATGCTTATAGACAAGTGTTTCGTTTCTAAATTTTGCTTGGATACGAATAAGCAGTTCGGCAGGGTCGAACGGTTTTTTGAGGTAGTCGATCGCTCCGAGTTCAAAGCCTTTTGCCATGGCATTCATATCGGTCAATGCCGTTAGAAAGATAACAGGTGTCTCATCTTCGGCAAAACGTAACGAAGAGAGTAGTTCAAGACCGTTTCCGTCAGGCAGGTTGATATCAAGTAGATAGAGGTCGTAACGGTTCTCGAAGCTGAGTGTTTCGGCCTCTTCGATCGTGAGAGCGATATCGACACGGTATCCCTCCTTGGAGAGGAAGTGCTGTAGTGTCTCACTCAGGATATGGTCATCTTCAAGGAGTAATAATTTCATTCTATTATTCTATCATATAAATTACAGTTATTTGTTGTGGAGATGGGGTATTATAGTGTTTTTTTGTTAGCACACTGCAAGCACTAACGCTTGCTGTGGTCGTAGAGATAGCTTGCACTCTGGTAGTAGGTGATTGTCTCATCTTCTCCCGGCTTATCCATGGCAACAGGCGTGTACTTGACCTTTCGGAGTGTCAAGCTGTCTATCTTCTCCTTGTGGGATTGTTTGTCCGGTGTCAGATAGTAGAGATAGCCCCCTTTGACATAGCCGAGTTTTTGGTAGTTGCCTATAAAAGCGCGTTCTTTGAATGTTGTATCGAGAATATTGTTTCCGTAGAACTTCGCTTTGTAGCTAAAGCCGAGTAGACTGAACACTGTGGGCATGGTATCGATCTGTGAAGCAAGTTTGGAGATCTTCTTCGGAGTGACGATATGGGGAGCATAGATCATCAGCGGGATACGGTACCGGTAGAGCGGCAGGGAGGTTTTGCCGGCACTTCCACCGTTATGGTCGGCAATAATGACAAAGAGTGTGTCGTTGAACCATGGTTTTGTTTTGGCTTTTTGGATGAATTGTTCTATGGCATAGTCGGTATATTTGACCCCGCCGTTTCTTCCGGTATGGCTGGGGATATCGATCTTTCCATCCGGATAGGTATAGGGACGGTGATTGGAGGTGGTCATCACAAAAGAGAAGAACGGTTGCCCGGCGGCATAGGAGTTGTCCGCCTCTTTGAGTGTCTTGTTGAATAGATCTTCGTCGCATACACCCCAGACATTGGAGAAGGTAATCTCATCTTTTTTGAAGTCCGTTCTGTCTACGATGGAAAATCCGTTTTTGGAGAAGAAGTCGTTCATATTGTCGAAATATCCATGTCCGGCATAGATGAACTTGTTGTCATACCTTTTGCGTTTGAAGATCTTTCCGATGGAATCGAGCGTATCGTTTTTGGGACGTTTGACGATACTTCTTCCCGGAGTCGGAGGAATGCTGAGTGTGACTGCTTCCATCCCTCTGACCGTACGTGTACCCGTTGCGTAGAGATTGTCAAAAAAGATCGATTGTTTTGCAAGTGCGTCAAGGTGTGGGGTCAGACCGCGTTTGTCCCCGAAGATTCCCATGTATTCTGCACTCATGCTTTCGATCATGATCAGGATCACATTATAGTTCTTTTCGGGGATTGGGGATGTAACGACTTTGGGTGTTTTGGCATCAAATCCTTCAAGCCGCTTGAGGTTTGCCATCACGACTTTGTCGTCAAGTGTTTTGTAGAACTCGTAGTAGTCAAGCTCATTGTGTCGGAAAGCGGAGAAGAGGGAGTAGGTACCGTTCTTGGCAAGTTCGTTGTTGTAGATGTTGTCGGAGATGTTCGAGAGACCCTGTTTGTCCAGCAGATTGAAAAAGAGCACAGGAAGCAGCAGTGGCAGGGCGGCATACTTCATGCGTTGGACAAATGTTGTACGGTCTTCGATATGCAACAGCTGTTTTCGCAGCAGATAGACGATCCCCGCACTTGTCAGACCGATCGCAGAGAGGATGGCAGGCAGCGGATAGGATTCCTGAATGTTCTTGATCACCTCATGGGTATAGACAAGATAGTCCACAGCGATGAAGTTGAAACGTTTGCCAAACTCCTCCCAGAAGAAATATTCGCTGACTCCTCCAAAGATCATCGCAAAGATGATCATGATAGAGATCACACCAAGGATGACTTTGTGTAAAGATGTGTTGAAGAGTTTTTGCGGGACAAGCAGCAGATATATCGCAAGCGGGATGAAGTAGTACAGAGCGGCGACAAGATCATAGAAGAAGCCGACAGCAAACATCTTGAGCAGTGTTGTGAACGAAGTGTCAAGCTGCGAGAAGCTAAGGAACATTAAAACACTGCGTGTAATAAAAGCGGTGATGACAAAGCCCAGGAGCATCATATAGTAGAATTTAAATCGGTTGTGTTGCATGGTATTCCAGTCGTTTTGGATTGTGAAGATAATTTTAGCAAAGATGTGTTGGATGTTTGGTAAAGGAAGAAAAAACGGGCGGGGAGAAGGAGACCAACCCCACCCGCTGAAAGCAGTGTTTAGTCGCCGTTAGGACCGTTGTGGCAGTCATAACAGGTGACCATATGCCCTTTGGCAAAGTTCTTCTGACCCCACTCGGTGGAGAAGCTTCTGTCCGTCCATGTTTTGGAGAGAACCGATCCTCTGTAATCCTGTCCGTGGCACACTTTACACTGTGTGGCATCTCGTTCCGCAATATCCTCATGCGCTTCTACCCAGTTCTGTCCCACAGGGTGCATACCGTGAGGTCCACCTGTGACCGTGTTGGGAACAGTCGTGTGACAAGCGGTACACTCACCGATGGTACCGGCATGCCCCTGGATACCCTCTGCGAGTAAGTTATCCGCCGTATGTGCCGGATAGATCGCATGGGTGGAGCCGTGACACGCTTCACACTGAAGATTGCCGTGTCCTTTGCTGAAACGGTAGAGGCTCAGTCCCTGCGCAGGAGTATTCGGCATAGTCGCGAACTTGCTGTTGACCGCTGCGCGGAGGGTACCGTTGGCAAGAACCGCAGAGGTCTCACGTACCGGATTGCCGTTGGCATCGGTATAGTGGCACGCCTGACAGTTCGGCTCATGCAGCCATCCCTCTCTGGTTGTGTCACCCACGGCATGCATATCGCCGTGACAGCTTTGACACTGCATGGTGTTGTTGCCGTTGGCATCTTTGGCATCACCCATCGCCCCTCTGAGACACTTGGTCTGTGAGCCGGGATGACAGGCATAACAGGCGCTTCTGTTTCTGCTGTCACCCAGTAGCATATTATTGTTGGCGGGGTCTTTGACCATAGCATGTTTGGCATGGATCGCTGCGGTGAACGCCTTGATCGTGACACCCGGTTCCGCACCGATACCTACACCCGGAAGGGCGTTGGACTTGTGGCAGGCGACACAGAGTACGGGTGTACCGGCATTTGCCGTAGCTTCCAGTCCGGAGGTGTTGTAGTCATACCCTTTGGACTGCAGCAAGGTGATATGGTCGGCAACTGCGGTCGGTACCTTCTCGTCGTGCAGACGCAGGATGTTGAACTTGAAGTCCTTTTCAGGGTCGGAGTGGTTGACCCATCCTGCTGCAGGTTTGGCATCTACGACACTGTTGCTTGCATGGCAGCGTTTACAGTCCATTTCGTCACTGACCGGAAGGACGGTCTTGGCAGTGGCAAGGATATTGCCCTGTGCATCTTTGGCGACTACTTTCACCAAGGGGTAGTAGTTCTTGCTGCCGTCATCATTGTAGGGGGTCAGAGGGATACCCTCTGCTTCCCACCATCCGTGTGTGGCATTGAAAGTCAGGTTCTGTGGGGTTGTGCTTGCCGTCTTGACACCTGTCAGCCCCGTGTCGTTGGGAAGTACGGCACCAAAGAGTTTGTCGGCATACTGCCAGAAGTTGGTTTTGTCACTGCTGGAGGTATTGATCTTACCGTCAGTACCTGTGGTGGATTCGAAGGTGATCGTCACACCGGATGTAACAAGACCTCCGTTTTTGTCTTTGAGCTGTGCATGGAGGCTGTTGTAGGGAGGGAGGATCGACCAGACAGAAAAGTCATTGCCGTCCATGCAGTGCATTCCCAGATCGTTCCATGCGGTCAGGACATAGCCGTTTGAAGTTGTGCTGCCGCCACCGTTGTTCCCTCCGTTTGCAGGTGGAGTCTCAATGATATCCGGAATACCGTCATCATCTTCGTCATCGTGGATATCAGGGGTACCGTTATGGTTGTTGTCATCATAGGCATCGACCATACCGTTATGGTTGTTGTCATCATAGATATCGACAACACCGTTACTATCCTGATCGTAATGGTCAGAGGTGTTCTGTGTCGGTTCGGCAGAGGAAGTCTGTGGATCGAGGTTGACTTCGACAGGAGTATCGTTTAGATGATCCCCATTGTTGTCGACACCTACCGGAGAGGAGGGAAGATCAATATATCCCAGATTGACATCTCCGTGAACCTGCAGGGCATCCTGCCCGTTGAACCGTATCATACTGACAATACGGTTTTGATCATCCTCCTCATTCATGGTCATGACATATCGGCAGGCGATATCTTTGGAAACATCAAGAGAGAAGGGGTGTTCCGATGTTCCGTTCTGTTGTGAATGGGTGGTATGATAACTTCCGTCATCACAGAATGCCTCGATCTTTGTGCCCGGTACCGTACCGGAGACAGTGGCGCTCGAAGATGTGGCAGATGCAGCGGTTGTGTCCGTAGTAGTTCCGCCTCCGCCACATCCGATGATCAGTGGCATAGCGGCGAGACTCAGTAGTATGGTATGTCTTTTCATGATTTTTTCCTCGCATTTTT
>CAYPWA010000089.1:0-5448 GCA_964414325.1 uncultured Sulfurovum sp.
TTGTCCATCATCGGCAACCCGAAGGCTGCGGTCTTTCCTGTTCCTGTGTGTGCCTGTGCCACAAGGTCTTTGCCTTCCCGGATGATTGGGATCGCCATCTCCTGAATAGGACTTGGTTCCTTGAAACCTGCAATCTTGATCCCTTTGGCAAGGTCGCGGTGAAAGTTAAGTTCGCTAAATTTCATTCTCTTCCTTTGGACGGATATAGAATCCGTTCCTACATAATTTTTGTCCAAAATCGCTTTTGAACTTAATGGAGTCTCTCGCAGGAAACTCTATAAATCCAAATTATTCCTTATGGGCAACCACAAGGGGTTGCCCCTACAGTAGCACCAACAGAATAATCCCAAAGATAATCCGGTAGATACCGAACGCCACGAAGGTAAAACGCTGGATAAACGCCAAAAAGAGCTTGATGGTTGCATACGCCACCGCGAACGCCACCACAAATCCGATGAGGAACGCACCCCAGTTGGCATCGGCGAACTCTTGGTAGTGTTTGAGCAGGTCATAGCCGCTTACCGCTGCCATCACCGGGATGGCAAGCAAAAAGCTGAACTCCGCGGAGGCTTTTCTGTCAAGTCCTGCAAGCAGTCCGCCGATGATCGTCGCTCCCGCCCTGCTCGTACCGGGGATGAGTGAAAAGATCTGCGCCACACCGATCGCCAACGCCTGTTTGTAGCTGGTACGCTCCACATCCTTAACGTGTGTCTGCTTCTCTTGGTAGAAATACTCGACGATCAAAAAGACAACCCCGCCGATGATAAACATCCACGCTACCGTCTGCACGGTAAAGAGCGCTTTGATCCGGTCTTTGAAGATAAAGCCGACAACGGCAAGGGGGAGGAAAGCAAGCAGCAGTTTCATCCACAGATCGATCTTTTTGAAGGTGATCTTCTCACGGTAGATCAGCATCACCGCCAAGATCGCCGCAAACTGGATGATGACCTCGTAGGCTTTGGTCAGATCGTTCTCCGCCACACCGAGAAATTTCGCTGCGACGATCATATGCCCTGTTGAGGAGATGGGCAAAAACTCCGTAAACCCTTCGATGATCCCGATGATCACCGCCTGAAAAATATCCATCTGTCAATTCCTTTGGAATTGAAACGCTCAACGCTCAACGCTCAACGCTTCCTTTATATCATCGCACTGAAATAGCTCTCATCCTTGGCAAGCAGTGCTTTGGGTGTGCCGTGATCGACCACCTCTCCGTGCTCAAGGACGTAGATGTACTCTGCGCTCTTGATGGTGCTGAGCCTGTGGGCGATGGTGATGACCGTCTTCTCTTGGAGAAAATCGTGCAACGCTTCAAAGAGCCTCGCTTCGGTATGCACATCCAGTGCGGAGGTGGACTCATCGAAGATCACCACCGCAGGATCGGCAAGCACCATACGGGCGATCGCCACACGCTGTCGCTGTCCGCCGCTGAGCTTGATACCGTCCTTGCCCACAAGGGTCTCAAGCCCCTGCTCCAATCTTCCGATGACATCCCCCAGCTGTGCGATCTCGATCGCTTTGGTGATCTCCTCCTCACTGTGGTCGTTGCCAAGCGTAAGATTAAAACGCATTGTATCATTAAAGAGTTTAGGGTGTTGCAATATAAGATGGATATTTTCACGAATGACCCCCAGAGGTATCTCACGATGACTCACGCCGCCGTAGCATATCTCTCCCTCTTTGAGCGGATAGAATCCGTTGAGGATATTTGCCAAGGTCGTCTTTCCGCTGCCGCTGGCACCGACGATCGCCACCTTCCGACCCGCTTCGATATCCATATTGATATTTTCCAATATATTATTGCCTTCATTGTAGGCAAAGCTGAGATCCTTGACGCGGATATCGACCGTCTTCTTCCCAATGAAGGGATCTTTCCCCTCCGAGATCACCGGTTCACGCTCCATCTCGAAGATGGTGTTGATACGCTTGCAGGCGGCTTTGGCAGTGGCAAGGACATACTGGAAATTGATGAGATCCTGCGTAGGAGAGACCATCACCCACAGGTAGGAGAAGATCGCCAGCATCAGTCCCACGCTCAGGTCACTGTATGCCACCGCAAGGATGCTCACCGCACGAAAGACCTCATAGCCCGCCAGAAAGATCAGATAGGAGAGCTTCATCGCCGCATCACTCTTGTATCCGTAGGCGGTCGCGTGCTCCTTGAGCTTCTTGGCCTTCTCTTCGCTCCGCGAGAAGAAATACTGCTCCTTGTTCGCCGCACGGATCTGGTGGAAGAGCTCCAGCGTTTCGCTCAAACTCGACTGAAACAGCTCCACCGCACGGTTCTCCTCCTTTTTGAGCTTGCCGATGTTGCGTGAAAGCTTGACGGTAAAGAGCACGACGACGGGATTGGTCAGCAGGATAAAGAGCGCCAGCTGCCAGTGTATCCACAGCAGCACCACTGCCGAAAAGAGCAGGATCAGCGACGAGACGATAAGTTTGGAGATGGTGGTAGAGACAAAACCGTCGATGGTTTCCACATCGGTCACCAACTTGCTCGTCACCGCCCCTACCCGCATCATCTCGTACTCCTTAAGAGAAACGTGCTTAAGATGTTCCAGAAGAGCGATACGCATTTTATAGGTGATATTTTTTGATATGGAGACAAATATCTTGGTCTGTAGGATCGAGAGTACCGTACTCAAAAAGCGCAAAAGGATGATCAGCCCAAGCACGCCGAGTACATATCCTTTGGTGTCACTCTGCCACAGATGTGTCGAGATCCAAGTGATGAACCCGTGATCCTTTCCAAGCAGCAGTTCATCGACCAAAATGGGGATAAACAGCGGGATCACCACCACCAGCAAGGTCGCCGCCACTGCGATAATATTTCCAAATATTAGTTCCCTTCTGTATCGCAACAGCTCGGTAATGATCCCTCTGATGGTACAGGTTGCGTGTTTCACGTTGTCTCCGGGGTTTTGATGGGGGATTATAGCATATTGTGACTATAGAGATTATTCTTCTTCATAGTATCTGCTATAATACACTAAAAAACAAGGAATAGTTTGTGATCATCTATAAAGGGTGGGGTCTACTTGTACTACTGTTTCCTTTGATACTCTCATGGACGGTAAGCTTTTTTGTAGACAGCTATTACGGAAAAGATTTTTATAAAGAAAGCGAGTGGATGATGCCCATGGTCTTTGTCGTCTCATCTATTTTCGTTTATTGGATCGGACGTGATCTCAACAGCAAGCCGGGCAAAATACTTATCGACCCGGAAACAGATGAAAAGTATGAACTCAAAGAGACGCATACCTTTTTCTGGATACCGTTTCAGTACTGGGGCTTTGTCCTCTTCGGTGTTGCTGTATGGATATATCTGGCAAACTTAGGATTGATCTATCATCAAACCTAAATCACACAAGTGTCAAAATCTCCCTTAGATCCTTCACGTCCACACAGTGTGTCGCAGCCTCTTTGAGGACGGGTTTGGCACAGAATGCCACGCGGGTATCGGCATGGGCGAACATACTCAGGTCGTTGGCTCCGTCTCCTACCACCAGCGTATCTTCTCGTTCTACCCCAAGAAGTTTCTGTATACGTACGATCATATCGCCTTTGGCATCGGAGTACATCATCTCACCCCCTACCCTGCCGGTAAGGATACCGTTCTCATCGTGCAAAAAGTTGGAAAAATCTGCATCGATACCCAACCTTTCACAGGCGGGCTTGGTGGCATTGCGAAAACCGCCTGAGAAACAGACGACCGTATAGCCCTTCTCTTTCAAGCCTGCGACTACCTCGGCAGCACCGGGCATCATGGGCAGATCGGCACAGATGGCATCAACCTTGGCTTTCTCCAATCCTTCCAGCAACGCCACACGTGCTACCAGAGACTTAAAGAAGTCCAGCTCACCCGCCATCGCCCGCTCGGTGATGGCGGCTACCTGATCACTCAGGCCCAGAGGCTCCGCCAAAAAATCGATGGTCTCCCCGTCCATCAGTGTGGAGTCGAAATCAAATACCGCAAGTTTTGCCATTATAGATACCTCTATGCATTATTTGGGTAGAATTATAGCCAAAAAGCGACAAAGAAGAGAGATATGTTCGAAAAATTCTGTGACTTCCTCTGTAACGAGACCAAACAATTCATCACCGTCGAGGTCAATCCGCCGCACGGCGCATCACTTGACGGGATCATCGAGGATATCCGCACGCACAAACTCCACGAAAAGGTCAGCGGCTTCTCCTGTACGGACAACCCGTTGGCAAAACTCAAGATGAGCGGTGTACTCTCTGCCATCAGACTCCAACAGACCTTCGGCAAGCCCGTACTGGCGACCATGAGTATGCGCGACAAGAACAAACTCTCACTCCAGTCCACCCTGCTTGGAGCCAACGACTTTGATCTACGTTGCATCCTCGCACTCACCGGCGATCCTGCCAAGCTCTCCGATCAGCCTGAAGTCAAAGGGGTACTTGAGCGTGACTCCACATTGCTGCTGAGCATCATCTACCACCTCAACAACGGTGTGGACTACTCCAACAAACCGCTCAACCCCGCACCCAAGCCCATCTACCCTTTCGCGGTGAGCAACGCCTACGCCAAGGATATGAAGAAGCTTCAAAAGCGCATGATCAAAAAGCTCAACTATGGTGCCCGTGCCATTATCACCCAACCTGTCTATGATCTGGAAAATGCCAAAGAGCTGCTGGCACTTTTTGAAGAGGCAAAAGAGATCAGCATCCGCGACACAGCCAAAGAGGCACAGCTGGTACTGGGGCAGTTCCCCATCGTGCGTGCACGCACCGCCAACTTCATCGACGATAAAGTACCCGGTATCTCCGTTCCTAAACCGATCATCGACGAGATGAACCTTGCCGCGATGGACGGTGAGGAGAAAGAGCAGGAGGTAGGCTTCGCCCTCTCCAAACGTATCTTCGATGAGATGATGGATCTGCACGGCAAAGTCCACTTGATGACACACAATCGATTCGATCTGTGTGCCGATTTAATCGGATAGTGAGATAGATAGCCTATTGTAGAGTGCGCATACTTACGTACCATGGTGGACAGGAATGTCCACCCTACTTATACACGGTAAGTAGATACCCGCCAATAAGTACAGCATATCTACCGCCCTTTGCCAAGGCAACAATCAGCATAAACTTCCTCGGATCATAACGAAGTATACCGGCGATGAAAGTAAGCGGATCGCCGATGACAGGCATCCAGCTTAGCAGCAGTGTCCATCCGCCCCATTTGGCAAAGCGTCTTTGTGCTTGGTGCATCTTCTGTGAGGAGAGATACCCTTTGCGCTCCAAATACCCCTCCCCTTTCATACCCAACCAGTAGTTGAGCCCTGCTCCGAGCGTGTTGCCCAGTGTGGCGACGGTCCAAAGAAGCCATGCTGTGTGCCCCTGCGCAAGATCGTAGAGCAGCACTGCCTCACTGCCCATAGGCAGCAGTGTCGCAGAGGCAAACGAGACCAAAAAGAGCGT
>CAYPWA010000090.1:0-5421 GCA_964414325.1 uncultured Sulfurovum sp.
CCAAGGCAAGTTTTTTACTCGATCATGACAAAACCGTCACGATCAAAGCGATCTACCTGTAAGAGAGACCCGCTTAGATCATCCCCGTCTCCATCTCGGGAACGGGATGAGAGACCACCTGTTTATCTTCTATTTTCAGTATCCTGTCACAAAACGGCAGCATCGCTTCGTCATGCGTGACCATAATGATCGCGACATTCTGATCTCTTGCGATCTTTTTAAGCATCTTGACGACACTCACCGAGCGTTCTTTGTCCAGTGCCGCGGTGGGCTCATCCGCGAGGATAATCTGCGGCTTGTTGGCAAGTGCTCTGGCGATGGCAACACGCTGGTTCTGTCCTCCGGAGAGCTCGGAAGGCATGGCATGTACCTTGTCTGCAATATCGAAGTATGTTAGAAGATCCATCGCAATAGCGTTCGCTTCTTTCTCGGATACCCCGTTCGTCTGCGGTACCAGAGTCACGTTTTCGATCACATTGAGGAAGGGGATCAGGTAGTGCGCCTGAAAGATAAAGCCGATCTTCTCTCGACGAATCTTCCGCTGCTCTTTGGTCAGCCAACGGTTCTCATAGACCAGCTCATCCCCCAGCCAGATACGTCCGGAAGTAGGCTCTTCAACACATCCGATCATCATCAGCAAGGTGGTCTTTCCCGCACCGCTTGGTGCGATCAGTGCGACAAGCTCACCTTTGTCCACCTGAAAATCCGCCCCTTCTATCACGCGTACCAGACTTTCACCCTCACCGAAATGCTTGACAAGATTCTCTACTTTGATTGCCTGTTTTCCCATACTACCCTCCTATCGCCGCTGCAGGATCGGCACTGATCACCTTCTTGACACCGATAAACGACGAAGCGACCGAAGCAAGCAGGATCACGATAAAGAGTGTCCAGGCATCGGGGATCTCCAGCACGACCCGCTTGGGGAACTTCCCATAGATCAGGTGCGCAAAGATATTGCCGAAGATAAATGCCATAAATCCGAGCAGTACCGTCTCCTGTACGATCATCTTGATGATCATGCTGTTGGGGATACCGATCAGCTTCATGATCGATATCTCTTTCATCTTCTCCAGTGTCATCGTATAGATGATCAGTGCGATAATGATCGTAGAGACCACCACCAGTATCGCCGTAAACAGCCCGATCTGCTTGGAGGCTCTCTCAATCAGGTTTTTAATCAGAATATCCCGCTGCTGATCTTTGGTATAGACGCTTTTATGAAGGCTGCTCCGAATATGGGAAGCCACCGTATCGATCTCGTACCCCTCCCGTACCGTTGCGATCACCGCATTGACCATCGGCATATTTTTGCTGGTGTCGGTGATCCCCCTGGCACGGTCGCTTCGTATACGATCGTTGGAGTAACTAAACTGAAGCTCCTGCGCGTCCTTCAGACTCACATAGACCAGAGGATCTCCCCCTGATGAGACTGTTCCATGCGTAATACCGACCACCCGATAGGTATCTCTGCCGATAGGTATCCGCTCTCCCAGTCTGAAGCCTGTCACATCGGAAACGACGATCTCATAGTGGTTGCGTTGCAGCGTACGCCCTGCAACAAGACGTTTGGGATTGATCGGATCGACACTGCCGTAAGGATCGTACCCTACCGCCATCACCCTGACTTGATGCTCCCCTTTGGGAAGCTGAAGGTTCTGGAAGGTCAGCCCCGCACTGCTTGCGATACCGTCGATGACTCTGACACTGTCTTTCAGGTCTTCATGCACACGTGACGCTTCGGCAAAGGGTCCCAGTGTATGCTCCTGTACCACCCAGACATCCGCACGCAGATCATCCAGAAGCACCTTGGCATCGACGATCATACCGCGATAGACTCCGATCATGATCAGCACGATTCCCAGCAGCATCCCCACTCCCATAGCGGTGATGACGAACTTTCCCAGAGAGTGTCGTATATCTTTTTCGGCAAGATTGATCATCCGTGCACACTCGCACCCTCTTTAAGAGGTTTTTTGTTCGCTGCTTCGATCAGGATACGGCTGTCACCATCCAAACCTTCCACGGCAGCCTCCGTCCGTCCCCTTACGAGGATCTTCAACGGTACGAAGTGGGCTTTCCCCTCTTTTTCCACCCAGACTCCGCTTCTCCCCTGATAGTAGTTGAGCGCACGAACGGGTACCTTGAGTACATCATGGTAGGTCTTGGAAGCGATCGTCACTTCCGCCTGCTCGTTCATATAAAACGGCATGGGAAGGTCTTCAAAAGCCACGTCCACTTCACGCTCCTTGGTGACCGGATCACTCTCCGGAACGATACGGCTGACCTTCCCGACAAAACGCTTCTCAAGCTGTGAACGCAGTCGGATCGTTGCATCCTGCCCCACCTTGACACTGCCGGCAAGCTTCTCGTCGATATAGGTCTGCACCCAGACACTTTTGGGATCGACGATCTGCAAGATCATCTGCGACGGCAGTACCGTCTGTGCCACTTCCGCCTTTCGCGTGGTGACATAACCGTCTATGGGTGCATATATGGTGTAACGAGAAGCTTTCTCCTCCAACGCCTGTACCGATTTTTGGGCACGGGTTATCTCCATCTTGGCACTCTGGATATGTGCTTTTGTCGCTGCAATCTGCGCATCGATGACTCCCAGATCCGCCTTGGCTTTGTCATACTCTGCCTTGGAGGCGAAAGATTGTGCTTTCAGCTTCGCATAACGTCGATAGGTCACTTCGGCAAGTTGACGCTGTGCATAGAGAGAGACGAGCTCTTTTTCTGTTGCGTTGTACTCCGAAACCGCCTTTTTGGCAGCGATTTTCGCTTCTTCGAGCAACTGAGGGATATCGACCGGATCGATCTCAATCAGCAGGTCGCCTTTTTTGACCCACTTCCCCGCATCCGTATGAATGGAAAGTATCCTTCCTCCGGTCTGCGATCCGATACTGTAGATATGGTTCGCTCCCACATTGCCGATCCCAAAGATCTCGACACTGAGATCACCCTTGGTAGGCGTGACGGTCTCGTAGGTGGTCTTGGGAATATAGACTTTGTTGTAAAAGAGCGCTCCCGCGCCTATCAGCAATATGCCGGCTATCAGATATTTGGTATATTTGGGCATCATTGTGCTCCTTTAAGGTATTCGATTCTGTCATAGGCAAGTGTCTGCGCATAATAGGCTTCCAGCAGTGCCAGTCTCGCATTGAGCACCAGTGCCGTACTGTCCAGCACTTCGATATAGGTTGCCAGCCCCTCTTTGTAGCGGGCTTTGAGAAGAGCCAGACTGCTTTTTGCCGAAGTAAGCTGTGCCTGTTTTGCTTTGACGGTTTTGCGATACCGATCGAGATCGATCAGCAATCCGCGAAGCTCCTCTTTCAAAGCGATCTCTTCGGAACGCACCTGCTCCTCGGCGATGTAGTAGCCTATCTTTGCCTGCTGCTCCTGTGCCGTCAGTCTCCCACCGGTAAAAAGCGGGATATTGTAGCTGAGTGTCACTGCGTCGGTATTGTAGGTATTGAGCGTACCGAAACGGTTGTGGGAAGCGCTTAGGTCTACCGTACCGTAGTGCAGCGCCTCCGTCGCTTTATGAAGGCGTAGACTCTTCTCGACGGCGAGTCTGTCCATCCGAATCTTTCGGTTGTGTCTCAACACTTCACGCTCCATCCCTTTGGGGATGTGCAGTGTACGCTTCAGTGTCGATTTCTGCAGTTTGACTCCCGAAGGGATAGGCTCTCCCATATAGAGAGAGAGCGACATACGCGCTTTGTCCAGCGCCGCCTTTGCTCCTGCAAGGTTGTCCTCCGCCGCATAGACCGCGGAGAGGAAACGGTGTGCATCCGCATGGGTCTTGAGTCCCTGCTTTACCAATGCCTGTGCCTGTGCATAGAAGGCTCTCTTCGCAGCAAGGTCTTTACGTCTGACATCCACCGCCTCACGCTGCACCACCATCAATGCATAGAGTGTCTTGACCTTGTATGCCAACAGTGCTTTGGTCTCATCAAGCGACAGTGCAGAGATATCCTCATCGATCTTTGCCGCTTTGACCAGAGACGAGGTATGGGAAAAATCCCATACTTTCTGGCGAAGTACCACCCCTGCATTCCATCCTGTATCGTCGATGGTATGGAACGTACCGTTTACCGGCAAAACATAGGTCTGCGTAGGGGAGTAGGAAGCAGAAAGGTTCAACTGCGGCAGATAGTCCGCATAGGCGGCATCATAGCCCTTCTGCGCCTGCTGAAGACGCAGCATGAAACGTTTGACATCGGGATGATGGGCAAGGGTTTTGGCAATAGCCTCCTCCACACGCAGCGTCTGAGACCATGCACCCTGCAGTAACAACAGCATCAGCCAAATACTTTTTTTCATCTATCGGCTCCTTTTAGGTGAATATAGTATACCCCCCCTAATATCAACCCAACATGAACTACTCGTAGTGAATCACCACCTTTTCCACGAACGGCATCTCTTCTTTGATTTGCTTCTCGATCTCATGTGCGATATCGTGCGCTTCACGTAGAGAATCCGTATCTACTTCCAAGTCCAACTGTACGAACTTGAAACTTCCCGCATTTCGGCCGGTAATGGTGTTGATCTTCTTGATCCGGGGGTGTGCTTCCAGAATCGCTCGGATATTGTCGATACTTTCATGGTCAAGCGAGGCATCCAGCAGTACCTTGATCGCCTCTTTGAGAATCTCAAAGCCGCTGTGAAAGATAAAGTAGACAACGACAACCACGGCAAGTTTTTCGACGATCGGATAACCGAAATACTGCCCAAGCACCCCCACCAGTACCACCAGTGCGGTATAGAAATCCGCCTTGATATGCTCCGCATCCGCCATGAGGCTCGGGGAGTTGAGCTTGATCGCCATCGTCTTCTCCCATCGGGAGTAGCCGAAAGTAATAGCTACCGTCAATGCCAGCACTGCCAAAGCGACAGGCAGGTTAGTGATCGGTCTTGCCTCCTCAAAGAGTACATCTTTGGCGATCTCGTACCCTGCGAAGAAAATCGCGAACGCACTGACCAGTGCAACCAGATTCTCCACCTTGTAGAGTCCGTGAGGAAAGAGTGCGGATTTTTTGTTTGAGATGACAATCCCCGCATAAACACTCAACGATGCCGCCAGATCCGAGAGGGAGTGCACCCCGTCTGCGGTCAGTGCCGCACTGCCGGAGACCATTCCCCCGACGATCTTGATCAAAGAGAGGATCAGGTTAATCCCTACCGAATAGAGAGAGATACGCTTTTTGGTATCATGATTCAATGCTTTGTCCGTGTTACTCATACTTAGTCATCCTCCTTCTTCTCTTTGATGCCGAAGGTACGTTGAAACCCTTCGATCAGTGTACGCTTCTCATCTTTACTCAAACGCGCTTCAGGGTGTGCCAGAAGGTAAGATACAAGCGGCATCTCGCCCTCTTCCACCTCTTCGGCGGCCTCATCACCCTCGTTTTTCTT
>CAYPWA010000091.1:0-5416 GCA_964414325.1 uncultured Sulfurovum sp.
TCCATTACTTCTTGGGGAATGTCATAGCGTTTTGATTGTTTTCCAAACATAGTCGTTTAGTCCTTTGGTAGTTAATTTAGGATATTATTATACCAATATTTCATTAGGGGTAGTCTATGGAACTGTGTGTCGCACTTGATCTGCCTTCGGCGGATGAGAATCTTGCACTTGCGAGATCGTTGAAGGATCATAAGATTTGGATGAAGGTGGGCTTTCGTGCCTATATCCGTGACGGGAAGCCTTTTATCGAAGCGCTCAAAGTGATCAATCCTGAGTTCAAGATATTTCTCGATCTGAAACTCTACGATATCCCCAACACGATGGCGGATGCTGCTGAGGAGATCGCAAAGCTGGGCGTGGATATGTTCAACATCCATGCAAGCGCAGGTGCGGTAGCGATGAAGACGGTGATGGAGAGACTTTCCGCGTATGAAAACCGTCCGCTGGTACTTGCCGTGACGGCGCTGACATCTTTCGACGAGGAGAACTTCCGTGCTATCTATGAGAAAGGCATCGATGAGAAGGCGGAGCAGTTCGCGAAAATGAGCTACACCAACGGTCTGGATGGTGTGGTCTGCTCGACATTTGAAAGCAGGGCAATCAAGGAGGCAACCTCCCCAGAGTTTTTGACACTCTGTCCGGGCATCCGACCTTTTGGGGAGGATGCCGGAGATCAGCAACGAGTGGCGACTCTCGAGGTCGCTGCGGCAGAGGGAGTGGACTTTCCCGTCGTGGGACGTCCCATCTATAAAGATACGAACCCCGCAGGTAAAGTGGCACGCATCCTTGAAGTGATAACTACTCTGTGATCTTCAGAGCTTTTCCTTTTTGGGGAGAAGCAAGATGGTGTGTAGCATGATGCATACCTTGAATCATAAAGTATGCACCCAACGAGAACATGGCAAGTATAATCAGTGGTGCGAATTTCTGAAACATCGTTAAAATATCTCCTTTAATTATCTCTTTTCTATCGTTTTTTCCGAAAAATAAGCAAATAAATTTTCTAAAAGGTATATAATAATCGTACAAACTTAAATGAGGATGAAACAGACCATGGCAGAAAAGAATATGAACAATGTAGATCAGATCAGAGACCTGATATTCGGCTCACAGCTTAAAGAATTCGATGAGAGATTCGAGACACTGGGAAAGACGCTGAAGAGTGTGGAAGAGAAGCTTCTTCAGACCTTTAAAGAGGCACATCAAAAACTCCAGAAAGAGACGGAGCGTTCACTCGAAGCACTTGAACAGAAGATAGACAACCTTGCTACCGCGACGCAAAAAGAGCGTACCAAGCTCAAAGAGCTTATCGATACGACCGATGAAACCCTTCAGACACAGCTGCGAAATCAGAAAGAGGAGTTCCTCACCAAGCTGAAGATCATGAAAGAGAATGTTGAGGACGAGAACGAGAAGATGAACCAAAATCTCGCCCAGATGAAAGCACAGATCGAACGTGCACTCGATGAAGGACTTGCCGGTTTGGGTGAAGAGAAACTCTCCCGTGATGCAATGGCAGGGATGCTATTGGATGTGGCGATGAAGATACAGGGAACGGATGTCAATGCACTGTTGACACAGGAGAGCAAACCTGAAAAAAAGTGATCCAAAGCTTGAGCAGCTGAAGTCCTTACTTCTGGCTGACGAGCTTGCACGGTTTGAAGAATTGGTATCAAAGGTAAAGCACCTTGAGTTCGAGACACTCGATGAAGAGGCGATCAAGCGGAAACTTCTGCCGCTGTTCGATGATCTGCTGCTTCAAAGGCTCAGCAAGAAAGATGCACACACCATCGATGCGCTCTCTACCTATCTGGCAGAGGTCATCTCTCGCAGTGTGGCGCAGGACCCTCAGGCACTCAGCCGTGCATTGCAAGGGGTGATCTCTCCTGCGATCACAGAGGGGATCGCCAATAACAAAGAGAAGATGATCGATGCGCTCTATCCGATTATGGGTGGGATGATTTCCAAGTATGTCACCCAAGCCATCAAAGAGATGATGGAGACGATCAACCAAAAGATCGAACAGGGCTTCTCGGTAGAACGATACAAGCGAAAGCTCAAAGCCAAGCTGACCGGTGTAAGCGAAAGTGAACTGCTTCTGGAGGAGAGTGCGGATGCCCATGTCGATGCGATGTTCATCATTCACAAGGAGACAGGGCTGCTTATCAGTGAAGCGCACCTTGAGGAGAGCCGGATTGGTGATCCGCATATGGTTGCTTCGATGGCGAGTGCGATCAGAGATTTTATCAATGACTGGATCGCGGATAATGCACAAATAGCCGATGAGATACAGATCCTCAGTTATGGGAATGCTACGTTATACATCGAGAGTGCGGGATCGGTCTACCTGATCGCTTTTCTTGATAGTGAGCCCGATTATGAACAGCGTACACAGATTAACCATTTTTTTGGTAGTCTGATCAAGAAGTATGCAACATTCTTCCAGACCTTTGATGGAGACGAAAGTGCACCGGAGGTAACGGCACTTTCCGATGAGATGCAGGCGTATCTTCAGGCGCATATGTCGCAAAAGGCTGAAACACCGACTACTACCGCCAAAAAGAATCCTGCCAAATATCTCTTTTGGGGTGTGGGGATAGTACTGATAGCCTATACCGGGTATGGGCTGAAATCGTTTTATGATCAAAGAACCATGCTCTCTCAAATCGTAGAGAAGACCGGAGAGCATTTACAGATTGAAGAACGCAACGGCAAAGATGTTATCAGCGGATTGTTACAAGATCCGGCACATATGGGGACGATCAGAAAGATCGTATGGCACTACTATCCTAAAGATAAAGTACAGCTGGATTTGGGGCTTTCTATCGAAGCGGTGGAAAAGATGCGATCGCAAGCACAACAACAGTACAAGAAGACGCTGGAGGCACAGCAGCGTACAATCGCTACGCTGGAACAGAGGGTATCAGAGGTTCGCAGGATCAATGATGAGCGATTGGGCAAGATTGAAGAGACCCTTAAAAAGAACAGCCGTGAGAGAATGGTCAGGCAGGAGATAGAAAAACTCACAGGGATACAAAAAGAGATAGGTAAAGCGCTTGAAAATGCTTTGGGTGATGTACCCTATTATGACCGGAAAAACAGGGTGCTTAACTTCTCTTCTCTGCATCTTTTCGAGGCAGGAAAGACAGAACCAAATGGTGAGAAGATGCAGGTCGTTATCTCTCTCTTTGAGAGGTACCTTACTGCACTTGAACCCTATATGCCCTACATCAAGTATGTCACGGTACGATCCTACAGTGACAGTAGCGGCAGCAATGAGGAAAATCTCCGTCTTACGACAGCGCGTGCACAAAAAGTAAAAGCCTATCTGCTGCAGATTCCCGAAGTCAGACATGACCTTCTTGGAAAACACCTGAAAGCGGTAGGGGAAGGGGAGAGTGCCCCCGTACTGATCGACGGTGTAGAAGACCCCGAGGCTTCACGTCGTATTGAGATAGGTTTTGTGGTCGATAAAAAGAAGATAGAGAAAAAAATTGAAACACTGCTCAGAGGAGTATGGAAGTGAATATCTGTAAAAAGGAGAGAGTCAGATGATCTCCAAAAAAATCATACTTGTGGGTGACTTTGCCACAGGAAAGACCAGTTTGATCCGTCGTTTTGTGGATGATCAGTTCAGTGACAGCTATCTAAGCACGATCGGGGTAAAGATATCCAAAAAAGAGATCACACTCGATGAAGTAACGATCCGTGGACTTATCTGGGATATCGAAGGGGGTACCCCCGGAAAGCCGGTCAACAGGACTTATTTTACCGGTGCGCATGGTGCGATCCTTGTGTCGGATGTGACCAGAGAAGAGACGCTGGTGCATATTGGTGACTATATTGCGATGCTTAAAGAGAAAGGGCTTGCCATTCCGCGTCTTTTGGTACTCAACAAATGTGACAAGATTGCTGAATCGGAACGCAATGAGGTGCTGCGTAAGGCAAAATCCTACTATGAGGGAGATATCGATGCTTTCTTTATGACATCCGCAAAGACAGGTGAGGGTGTGGAGTATATGTTCCATACCCTTGCCCAAAAGATGCTGTAGAGGGAACGGATATGCATCTTCAGGAGATACTGAACGCGATATATGCCAATCACCACTATGAGTATCTGGTGATCGACAAAGATCTGAAAGTCATTGAATACTCAGACAGGGTATTTATGTTGTGTGAAGGCGAAGAACTTGACTGTAAAGATATGGATCTACTGAATGTGGTCGATGAACTTTGTGGTCTGGAAGATACGATCGAGAAGATATTCAAAGGAGAAGAGGAGACTTTCACTCTTCCTTTTGTTTTTAAAGCACCGAAGCGATATATACATATCCACCTCTCACCGGGCAGAAGGAGACAGAGGATATCCAAAGAGGGATATCGATATGAGAGTCTCATTGTACTCTTTGAAGATATTACGGAGTTGGCAGAGGTACAGCAGGGGCTGATACAGGAGAGGAATGAAAAGGCACTCCTGCTGGACAAAATCTCCGAACAAAATGAACAACTGAGACTTTTCAATGAGGAGATGCAACGGCTTGTCAAGGAGGAGACCCGCAAAAATCTTGAGAAGCAGAAGTTGGTCGAGTTGCAGGCACGCTACTCCCAAATGGGCGAAATGATAGGGATGATCACCCACCAGTGGAAACAGCCGCTTAATGTGATATCGATTGTCAACTATATTCTTAAACAGAAGATCATCAAACAGGAGTACTCCGAAACACTTTTTCAAGAGAAGCTTGACGAGATAGGAAAGCAGGTGAAATTCATGGATCAGACGGTTCGTGACTTTCAGGACTTTTTCAATCCCGTACTTCAGAAAAGGAAATTCAATCTCTATGAGACCCTGATGCTGGCACTCGATCTGGTCAGATATGAATATGAATTCAACAATATCGAGATCATTATTGAGGGTGACAAGGATGTGAATGCATACGGATATCCAAACGAGTTCAACCAGGTGATCCTGGAACTGATGAAAAATGCCAAAGATGCTTTTGCGCAACATCCCAAAGAGTCGATGAAACTTTATTTGTATATCGACCGTTTTGAGGGGAGGGCGCGTATCCGAGTACGAGACAATGCCGGAGGTATCCCTGAAGAGATCATAGATGATATTTTCGGTCTATATGTTACGACCAAAAAGGATGGATCAGGTATTGGACTCAATATTGCCAAAAATATCATCGAGAACAATATGGACGGTACGCTGAGTGTGCAAAATGTCGAAGATGGTACGGAGTTTACGATCCTTCTTTGAGAGGATCGCTATCTCAACTATTTTTAAGTTTCCAAAGGGCATAATTCCCACCTGCAAACACAGATGGAGACGTGGGTGAGTTGGCTGAAACCACACCCCTGCTAAGGGTGCGTAGTCTAACGGCTACCGAGGGTTCGAATCCCTCCGTCTCCGCCA
>CAYPWA010000092.1:0-5414 GCA_964414325.1 uncultured Sulfurovum sp.
CCACAGGTCCCTCTCTCCAGTCGATCTTGATGGAGCTGTAGACCCGTCCGCAGTCTTTTTGCAGCTCCTCATAGGCACGGTTGATCACCTCCAGCGCCTCCTGTACCGTCTGCGCCTCTATGATCGTTCCCATCGGGGTAAGCTGATACTCCAATCCACTCCTGTCGACAATATCAAGCACCCTTGCGACAAATGCGCTCTTGCTCTGTGTCTGCTCCGTAGGGAACATACTGAATTCTACCAATGCACTCATAGACTCTCCTTTTCATTTTGTTTTTGTTCGATCATACCCAAAGGGGCGTTAAATCTATGGTATAATCCAAGAAAAAGAGGAGGGGATATGCATACTCTCTTGACAACTGTATCACTTCTATCTGTGCTTCTCCTCTCCGGCTGTCATGAAGTAGATGCCGTTGTCGTTCCTATCAACAATATCACACTTGATCTCAACCGTACAAAAGCGAATCTTGATATGCCTGTAGATATCTTTCCCGGAGCAAAAGTCAAATTCAAGGGAGATAAACTTGCTATCGAAAAACATTTTTAGACATACTGAGGTGGATCAGTGACTGTTGTTGTCGGCGGTGGTGCTGCCGGTTTATGTGCCGCCATTCTAATCGCCAGGACAGGACTGAAGATCACACTGCTGGAACAGAACGACCGCATAGGCAAGAAGATCCTTGTCTCAGGCAACGGCAAGTGTAATATCACCAACCGCCATATCACTCCTGAGCGTTTTCACAGTACAAATCCCGAATTTGTCCGGAATGCATTGGAAGGATACGATCTTGAGAGCGTCGTCTCTTTCTTTGATGGGATCGGTCTGGTACTCCAGGAGGGCAAAGAGGGCAAGATGTTCCCCATGAGCATGCAGGCCGCCGGTGTGGTCGAGATACTCGAATATGAGGCCAAACGGGCGGGCGTGAATATCCTTTGCGGGTGTAGAGTCGAGCGGATCGGTAAAACAGAGGAGGGGTTTGTCCTTGAAACCTCCTTGGGGGTAAAGCAGTGTCAAACCCTGCTGATCACTGCCGGTTCTGTTGCCGCAGAGAAACTCGGCGGCAACAATTCAGGGTATATGTTCGCCTCCTCACTGGGGCACGCACTTATCCCACGCCATCCTGCACTGGTACAGCTGTGTAGTGAAGAAGCTTGGGTTCAAGCGTGTGCCGGGGTGAAAATCCCGGGCGTTGCCACACTCTATGCCAACGGAGAGGAGATTATGCAAAAAGAGGGGGATCTGCTCTTTACCAACTACGGCATCAGTGGTCTGGCAATCCTCGATCTCAGCCGAGAGGTGAGTCTCCGTCTGGCAGCCTTTGAGTACTGCGAACTCTCTCTTGATCTTCTGCCCTCCTACAGCAAAGAGAGGCTCACTAATTTGCTGACAGCGCATATCACAAAGGGAAGCGACAAACCGCTGCTGCTCTGGCTGCAGGGATTCATGCACAAAAAACTCGCCAAAGTCGTACTCGAACATGCTAAATGCCAAAGCGCTCAAGAGGGTGCACTCAACCGCAAAGAAATCAACCGCATCGTCCATACGATCAAACACCTCAAGCTAGGCATTAGCGATACCCGAGGCTTTGCGTATGCGGAAGTGGCTACCGGAGGTGTGGACACTGCCCAAATCGATCCTGAAACCATGGCATCCAAGCTCGTACCAAACCTCTACTTTGCCGGAGAAGTACTGGATGTAGATGGTGACAGGGGAGGGTACAATTTTCATTTCGCTTGGGTAAGTGCCATGAGAGCCGCAGAAGCGATCAACAGATCGATAAGATCCCGATAGCCTATTGTACGGCGTAAGAATTTCTATATCCGGTTCAGTGTGACTCTATTTTCGCCTCAAAAGAGATCTTGTCGCATGGATCATGACACGCACCACAACCACCGCTATATAGACAATCAATGTAAGAAAGAGAGGATGCCACACACCCAGTGGACTTCCAGGAAGCATTTCAATTTGTTTGATCGGGTGTGTCATCCATGCCGAGAAGTGCATGGCAAGTGCAAGAAGAAGAAACAAAGAGAGAAAGTAGAGACTCTCTCGTTTCACATTTTGCATCACATCAAACCTCTCATCATCAGATACCAGTACATCGGCTTGAGCATATAGAGATCGAATGCCCACCACATCCATCTTGGCTTAGCTGGATCGAGGAATGGGAATGATGGTGCAATGCCATCATAGTTGAACTCCGCAAGCATGATCTCACCATACTGTGTTTTGAGAGGACAGACGGTATAGCCATCGAACTTCGCTTCAGGCTTTTTGCCTTCCATCACAGCGACAAGGTTCTCCGTAAGGATCGGACCGTGGTGTCTTGCAGAACCGCCTGTCTTACCCTTCGGAATACCCAGGATATCACCAATACCAAAGACATTGGGATAGCGTCTATGCTGCAGGGTGTACATATCAACTTCCAGCCATCCTTTGGCAGAACCCTTCTGCCATCCGAGTTTGGAGTTGGCGACCGCATCGACAGGTTTCATCGGTGGAACGACATGGATAAAGTCATATTCCATCTCGACCATTTCGGTCTTTTTGATCATATCGTACTCTTGGAGATCCTCATCATACTCTCCTTTGATCTCATAAGTATGTTCAAATGTCGCTATCTTTCTCTCAGGATCGATCTTTCTGAGCACATGATCCCACTTGTCGGTAATATTGCCATACATCGGTGTGATCTCATCGACCAGTGTTTTGTTATATGCAGGAATACCGAAAAGTTTTGTACCTTTTTTACAGAAGCTGAACTGTGCATTCTTGCTGACATCCGCACCACCTACAGGACCGTTTCCTCTAAGGTAGTCATCACTCAGATAGAGAATCTTCTGCGGTGCCCCGCCACACTTGATCGGTGTATCAGGCTGGGTACAGATGACCTTGATCGGATTTTCCGGAGAAGCTGCCTCTGCCGCTTTGCGCATATCTTTGAACCACTGTGCTGTTGCCACACCACCTTTAACTGTACCTGCAACGGGATCATTCAAGTATACTGATGAGATCCCGTATTTTCCAACAAGATCTGCGCTCATACCTTCAATACCCTCGTAGTTATATGCAATTCCGGTCGCAACAACAAGATAGTCATACCCGATATCACCATTCTTTGCCGTTGTGACCTTGTTGGCATCTGGATCGAACGAAGTAACCTCATCCTTGATCCAGTCCACACCGTCAGGAATCAGATCGGCATTGGGTTTTTTAATATCATCCGCCGTATAGAGTCCTGCTGCCATAAAAACCTGCCCCGGTTGATAAAGGTGTGTTTCATTGGGCGCAATCAGTGTGATCTCTGCTTTAGGTGCTGCACGTCTAAGTCTCGCTGCTGCCATGATACCGCCCGCACCCCCGCCGACGATCACGATCTTGGCTTTTTTATCACTGCTGGGTCCCGCTTCTGCCGAAGTAGGTGCACCTATCATCATCGCAGCACCTCCGGTGAGCCCCATGACCTTGAGGGCATCACGTCTGCTCATACCGCTTGCCTGTTCGAGCGCCTGTGCCGCTGACGAACTAATCAATCCTTTTTTCAAAACGTCTCCTTATCATTATCTTAAGATAAAATAATACTAAAAAGATATTAAAAAAGTAGATTTTTCTCATTTTTTCGTCATGTTTTGACCGATTCAATCATTAATTGTAACGTCACGTTTCCTCTAAAGTGGTTTTCGCTGACGGTATAGACGATCTCGATCAGACTGCCCGGATCGTAACGCTCCGTGGTCTTGAACTGCACCGCCTGATGGCGTACTCCCTTGTGCTCAAGAAGAAAACGCAGATGATTCCCCTCTTTGCCCATCGGATCACACTGGAGGATCCTCACTTCACGCGTACGGAATTTCGGTACGGGATTGCCCTCTCCATAGGGTTCATACCTGCGCATCAGTGCGGTCAGATCGAAAGTGATCCGGCTAAAATCCATCTCTCCTAGCAAGTCAGGATCTTCTTGGATCACAGGAAATGCCCTTTTGGCATACGCCTCTTCAAGCGCCTCTTTGAAAAAGGAAAAATTCTCCTCTTTGAGGCTCAGTCCTACAGCAGCAAAGTGTCCGCCGAACTTCTCCAAAAAAGGGCGTGTCGCATCGACAACGGCAAAGAGATCACACTCCCCATAACTTCGACCGCTGCCTTTAAGTATCCCCTCACCGTTGTCACTCAACACGATCGCCGGTTTTTCACAACTGCGCGCTACGCGCGCTGCGACGATCCCCACTACACCCTCATGCCATCCCTTACCACTCACCACTGCGATAGAGGATTCCTCTGCCACACAGGCTAATGCCTCTTGCGTGATCTGTGCTTCGGTCGCTTTACGGGCTTCGTTGAATGCTATAAGTCGCTGCAAACGCACCCTTGCATCGTAGATATTGGTCGAAGAGAGAAAATCAACCGCATGGGAGGCGTCATCCATCCGTCCCGCACTGTTGAGCAACGGTGCGAGGAAAAAACCAATATCCTCCGAAGTGAAATACGCTTTGTCTGTATACTCTTTGTAAGCACGAATTGCGGGTCTTTGTGTTTGGGAGAGTGATCGCAATCCTGCAATGACCATCGCACGGTTGATGTGTCTTAGGGGCATCACATCGGCAATGATCGCAATAGCGGTTAGTTCGAGGTATGCCATCATATCTACTTCAATATCTAACGCACGTCTAAGCGATGCAATCAGATACCATGCGATCTGTGCACCACAGATCTCCTTGTAGGGAAATGTGCACTCAGATTGTTTCTGGTCAATAATCGCATAGGCTTTGGGCAGGGTAGGGGGGAGTATATGGTGATCGGTAATGATCAGATCGATCCCCATTTGGGCACAAAGATCGGCAGCTTCGACCGCGGCAATGCCATTATCGACCGTGATCGCAAGATCGTGTCCTACTATACGGGGAATGATATTGGCAGAGAGTCCGTAACCGTCACGAAAACGGTTGGGAATGATCCAGGTAAGCGGATAGTCTATCTCTTCGAAAAAGAGCTTCATAAGGCTCGTAGAGACCACACCGTCCACATCATAATCCCCAATCAGTACGATCTTCTCACCGTTACGTATCGCAGAGACGATCCGATCCGTCGCTTTGGTCATATCTTTAAGAATATGAGGAGGGGGAAGATCTTTCAGTGTCAGGAATCCCTCACTGAAGCGAGAAGAGAGGATACTCTCCAATGCCTTAAGGCTTAGGACTTCAGGCATCTGTGTGGTTTGTCATCGCTGCCTTGACAAATGCCAGAATGGCAGGATTGGCATGCTGCAATCTGGAGGTGAACTCGGGGTGGAACTGTACACCAAGGAACCATGGATGGTCTTTGACCTCGACCGCTTCGATCAATCCATGTGACTCACCGGTGATCTCCATCCCTTTGGCTTCAAGTGCTTCACGGTATTTGGGGTTGGCTTCGTAGC
>CAYPWA010000093.1:0-5358 GCA_964414325.1 uncultured Sulfurovum sp.
CATACTTTCCGTCAGGTGAGTACTGAAGCGCCTGCTCATGGGTAGTCACGTCAACTGTTCTCTCTTTACCGTCATATCGGGTAGAGTAGAGACCGTGTGTAGACTCGTGACATGTCTGACAAGCGATGCTTCCGTGCGCCTTGGAGTATCTAAAGAGCGAATACTTGTTCGGCTGGTCGATCGGGAAGTATTTTCCGCCTGTGTTCTGCTCGACGAACGGTGCAAGGTGACAATCCGCACAGTGAGGTTCCGCTGCTGCCAGCCACCAGTCGTTACCGCCGGATGCTGCTTTATACGGTACATCTCCACCTTTTGGATGGTTCCAAGGTTTTAGATCAAGTTTGCCTTTTTTGCCGACATTCTTGACAAGTACGGCAGACTTGTGCTCGGTGTAGTACTTCATCACTTCGTTCTGGCCTGTAGACTTCGGATCAGCGATGGCAGCGAACTTCTTCATGTCTCCGCCTGCAACGGCTTTGACGATCTCTTTGATCGATTTGTTTCTGAGTGTCTTACCGGTTTGTGTCGAATCATCTTTGATATCATCGTATGCATAGAGTGCCTGTGCCACTTTGGTGTGACAGTTGGTACAGTAAAGCCCTCTCATCTCTTTTGTCGGCTTGCCGTGCTCATCCTTCATCGATACATTCTCAAGCTGCCATTTACCGTAGCTGTTGAGGAAGAACGGAGGCTTCGCGTTTGGATTGGAGTGTGCGTCACGTCTGACATAACAACCGCCGCCTGATTTTCTGATATCACCTTTGGCGAATCGCCCTTCACCGTATCTATCCGTAACACGGAACGGGTTGGTGTCGTCATTCATGTTCGGGTTCTGGAAGTGGGTAGGGTGACAAGACTGACAAGCTTGTGAACGTCCAGCCGCATCAGGCATAGGTACCATACCGAGGTGGAATCCGTGGATCGCTTCGGTGAGCGTTTTCGCTTTGACGGTCTTGTATCCGCTTGCTGTCGGTCTTGGCTCCTGAAGGTTACCGGAGACATTGTCACCGTGACAGTCCGCACAGTTGACCATACCTACAGAACCGAGTCTGTTGACGGCCGCATTGGAGTCATACTCTTTGAGGAAAGTCGTTCCGTGGTGCGCATCATGGAGTGAAAGGATGTTGATGGAAGCCTCGGAGAGTCTTGCCATATATTCGGAAGTATCCGCATAGGTCTTCCAGTATTTGTATTCTGCATCACTCTGCTTGAGACCTTCATCCCTTGCCATTTGTGCCGCTTTACCGTTTCTGGAGTGACAGGCATAACAGTTGGGGATATCAACCGGGTTGGTACCGAAATAAGAAGCGACTTTACCGTCAGGTTGCTTGATCTGCTTACCGTCCGTCGTATGAAGCTCTACGGTCGAGTACTGGAAAGGTTGGAAATCCTTCTCGGTCACTGTTCTGAGGGATCCGATACGGGTACTGTCGTTGAACGCAGTCAGGGGTAAACCCAGTGCATCCCATAGATGAGAGGCGGTCAGTACCAGCTTAACGTTCTTGACCGGCGGTACGAGGGTGTCGGTCATGACGACGTTACCACCGTCTTTCCCGGCATAGGTCATGTAGCCTGTCATCGGTGCACCGGATGGTCCGTGGTCGACCTTGACAGGGATCTGGTTACCGACTCTGAGTCTGTCTTTATCCTTTGCCCCTTTTGGGATCGTACCTTCAAGATCCTTGTAGATAAAGAGGTGTGTCCAGACGTAGTTGGCAACGTTGTCGATCGGACTGTCAAGGTGACCGTCGCCGTCAACGTCTTTGCGCAGACCCCAGTACTTCATCTTGTTCCCTTCGGAGAAGGAGTTGTCTTTGGTGTAGGCAAAGAGCTTGATGTTGTCTTTTGGCGTGAGCAGCTTGGGTAGTTCGCCCTTCTTCCCCACTCTGATCGCCTGTGACTGGATGGAGTTGTACGGAGGGATCACACAGCAGTAGCTCATATCGAAGCCGACACAGTGCATACCCAGTTCGTAGTTGACGAACATACTGTAGTCCGCTTTGGGCTGGTAGGCTTCTTTGCCCTTGACTTTTACTTTTTCCAATTTATCCAAAGAAAACGGAGGTTTCTTATCGTAATCGGAAGCAGCAAAAGCGACTGTGGCTACAAGTGATGCGGCAACAGTACTTTTTAAGATTGTTGAAATCATTTTTAGTCTCCTTTTAAATTTGATTACGCCCAATTTTCACATCAAAAAGGTTAAGGATCCTTTAAAAATGATAAAAAATAAATAAATTTTTTTATTTTAGTGTATAAACGAAAGTGATAGTTAGTGTGTAGTTATGGTGATAATAATAAGGGAAAATAATTCCCTTAATACCCATAAAACCGGTCTATTTAGTCGTATTTTCCGGTGCTGTAGAGTGTTTATCCTCTTTTGGTGGTACAAGACCGTACTTGGCAAGATCCACTTCGATCTCTTTGCGTTTGTCTTTGAGATATTTGACCATCACAGGATTGCGATCCATTTTGTACTCTTCGGTCATGATGATCTTCCCGTTCTTATCGTAGTACTTTTTGAGTCCAACTTTATAGTTGTGTTTGTAGAGCACTTCGGAGGATTTATATCCGGTATAATCCCACTCGGTCATCAGCCCCTCTCTGCGACCGTTGACATACTTGACTTTGCTGCCGAGCTGTTCGTTGTCATAGTAGATCTTCTGAATACCGTGTTTCTGTCCTTTGACATAGGGAACGGTCAATTTGACCTTGCCATTGTCATGATAGGAGGTATAGAGTCCCTCCTCTTTGCCGTCTTTGAAGTTCACCTTGGATTTGATACCGCCTTTGTCGTTGTACCACCATGTCATGCCGTTGCGTTTGCAATTCTCGTAGGTGGATTTGACCGCATGGTCGTTGACGATGTGCTTTTGCGGATCGGAACAGGGAAGTTCATCTGTGCTATGGGAAGCAAGAGGCATCAGCATGCCGATCATCAGGAGTGTTGTGTATTTCATCGTTTATCCTTTATCTGGCTTTATGGTGTTGAGGATTGAAGTCCAGATGTCGCATCAGGGCTTCGGTCGCATCGGGCTCTTTCTTTTTAAGTGCTTCAAGTACTTCAAGAGAACGATCCATCTTGAACTTTTCCGTTTTGATCAGGGTACCGTTCTTGTCATACCATTTCTGTACCCCCTCTTTATAGCCGTTGACATACATGACCTCCGATGCAAGCTTGCCCCCCGGGTGGTACTCTTTTTGCACACCCTCCTTTCGACCGTTTTTATAAGTGACTTCAAGGGCAAGTTCACCGTTGCTGAAGTACTCTTTGTAGGGACCTGTTTTTTGATCATCAATGTAGCTTACCTCTGAACGAAGTGTACCGTCAGAGAAGAAAAGCTTGTTCACGCCGTGTCGTTTCCCATTCTGGTAATACATGATCTCCAGAATGTTCCCGTCACGATCATACCAGGTAAGCTTTCCGTCTCGTTTGCCGTTGAGGTTGTTCACTTCATAGGCGAGTTCACCAGTCTCATAATAGACCTTCTCGTTCCCATCCTTGATCCCTTTGCTTGTAGGTGTACGTGTACCGTCTTTGTATTCAATGCGTGACTTGACCACGCCGGTGTTGAAGTATTCGGTAAAGAGTTCCGCCTGAATCAGTGAGGTGAGGGCAAGCCCTGTCAGTAGTAGTTTGCGCATGATTGTTGCTCCCAAAATATATTGCTGTTGTTGTCAAAGCTAATCTTACAGAGAGAAAGTTAATACATAACTTATTTCATAAAATAAAAAAGATTTATTAAACTCTATGAGTTATAATAGTCTTACAATATATCACAGGAGCTATAATGATCAAACAGTTCGGATGGATGGTACTGATGGTGGGTGGTTCTCTTTTTGCCCAGACAGATACCGCAGCAACGCAACCAACACAGAAAGCAAAGAAGACCAAGATATCGTACGCAACGGTACTGGAGAAGAAAGAGGCGATGGGGTACAACTACCTGAAGGTCGATGAAAACGGTACGCAACGTTGGATCGCGATCGCCAAGGCGCCGGTGAAGATAGGTGACAGGATAGGCTATGATACCAGAACGATCATGAAACAGTTCAAGAGCAAAAGTCTGGGGCGTGTGTTTGATGAGATTGTATTCGCCAACGAGGTCTATCTACCAAGCAAGCCTGCCGCACCGATGAGCATGAAGGCACTGCTTGCCAAAGATATCAAGAGCGCTGAGGAGAAAGCGGATCTGACGGATTTTAAAGAGAAACCCTTCTATACCGTCGAAGAGGTGCATCGATACAGAAGTGCGCTTGCAGGAAAGGAAATATCGGTCAAAGCGACGGTATACAAGGTCTCCAGAGGGATCATGAAGCGGGATTGGGTACATCTTGGGGACGGTACGGGGGATGAACAGAAACTGACGGACGATCTTGTCTTTACCACACCGCATACCGATATCAAAGCGGGGGACAAAGTCATTGCCAAAGCGAAGATCGTGATCGACAAAGATTTTGGATACGGATACTTCTATAAAGTCATGGGAGAGAATGCCACCTTTAAGGTGGAATAAATATTATATTAACTTATCTATTGTATAATTAGATATTAAATTGACGTAAAAATAGGAATATTAAAGGAATACAATGAAATATATGATCCTAAACATACTCTTCGTGACGGTTGTAATGGCAGGTTTCTTCAACGATGAGGCGGAAAGCGAAAAAGCACAGATGCTGGAAAATGAGAGACTCTGCAAACTCTTTACAAAAAAGGTGAATGCGTATAAAAAGAGTATGCGAGATGATGTACTTGCCAAGGCGACACTGGCATCGTATGAGCATAGACGCTCACTGTTTTGCGGCAAGGCAAAAGGTGAGAGTGAAGATAATGCGAGTCAATAGGCTAAAGACGTTCTAAAGGTGCCCTAAAGTGATCCATAGGGGATCGTAACGATATTGTAGGCTTCGGGAAGCAGGCGAGACGGCAGTGTCTTCCAGCGTTTTGTCAGCCGCTCTTTGAGCTTTTCTGAAAGGGTATGGAGCCTTCTGTCAGCCTCTTCAAGCGAAAGGTGTTCCACCTCGATGAACACCTGTATCTTCTCCTCATCCTTCCCTCGATAGATATGGTAGTGTTCTATATGCATGGTATCCAGTAGATGCCGTACCAGCGGTGCAAAACGTTGATGCTCCTCTCCTTTGTATTCGAGTACCAGATAGTCGGTGAATCCCTCCTTAAGAAGCGGCAGGGCGATGGTATAGTGCTTGTTGAGGTGTTGCTGTAGAAGTAGGGGGGTGAGCGGCTCTTCTATGCGCTCGAACTTCGCATAGAAGGTACGGTTGTCGAAGTGTATTTTCTCGACGATAGAAGGGCGCTTGATGTAGTAGTGATCCGTATCGAACTCAAGATCGAAAACT
>CAYPWA010000094.1:0-1807 GCA_964414325.1 uncultured Sulfurovum sp.
TTCGATGGCGTACGACATTCACCCTCTCCTACGGCAAGGATTACGGCAGTGCAGGCATGGATGTAGACTATATCCCCTTCGATACGATGTTCGGTACCCCAAAGATCCGCCCCTACATTGGCATCAACCTCAACTACCTGCACTACAGCAACGATCGCATCGATGACAGCAATGGCTACAGTTACGGTGTGCAGGGAGGTGTTATCCTCTATGCGACCGACCGGATCGATCTCGACCTTGGCTATCGCTACGATCTGACAGGCGGCATCGACGGGTTAGATCATCTGCAGGGTGCGACACTCTCTTTGCATTACTTTTTTTGACCGTATCCTATTTTAGATACCCACAAGGGGCACCCCTACACACAATGAAACCATCGAATACCAACAACCGATACAAACCATGAAAACCCCTTGTGGCTGCCCCTCACTCAAGAATCCACCCTACTTTTAGCCCGACTTGGATATAATTATCGTTATTCATGCACTTACATTATGGAGACCCTATTTTGTCACTCTTTAGCTACCAAAACCTCAAAAAGATCCTCTTCAAGTTCGATCCCGAGACCGCCCATACACTTGCGGGACTGGGTCTGCGTGCAGAAGCACTCTGCCCTCCACTGCTTCGACACTTCAAAGAGAAGTTCTTCGTCTCCGATCCGATGCTGCATCAAAAACTCTTCGGACGTACCTTCCAAAACCCCGTGGGGCTTGGTGCGGGATTTGACAAGAACGGACAGTACATTACCGCTATGCCAACAATGGGCTTCGGCTTTACCGAGATCGGTACCGTCACACCCAAACCGCAGCCGGGCAATGCCAAGCCCCGTCTCTTCCGACTCATCGAGGATCGCTCCATCCAAAACGCCATGGGGTTCAACAACAAAGGGATGGGCTACATGCTCACGCAGCTTGAGAAGCTCTACTTCTTCGACTACCCCATCGGTATCAATATCGGCAAGAACAAGGTCACACCCGAAGAGAAGGCACTGGAGGACTACGAAACCCTCTTCCACGCCTTTAAGGATTACGGTGACTATATCGTCATCAATATCTCTTCCCCCAACACACCCGGACTGCGAGACCTGCAGAACGAGCAATTCATCAACGATATCTTCGCAATGGCGAAGCGGATCACCGACCAGCCCGTGCTGCTCAAGATCGCACCCGATATGAGCCCCGAAGATGCCATCGCGCTCTCTACCACGGCTGTCGAGGCGGGTGCGGCAGGCATCATCGCCACCAACACCACCATCGACTACTCCCTCACCCCCAATGCCAAGGATTTCGGCGGTATCTCGGGTGCGCTGCTGACGGAGAAGAGCTACCGACTCTTCAGAGAACTGGGCAGAGCCCTCTACGGCAAGACCCTGCTCATCAGCGTGGGCGGTATCGACTCTGCCGAAGAGGCGTACAGACGCATCAAAGCCGGTGCTTCACTCGTACAGGTCTACAGCATGCTCATCTACCAAGGCCCCGCACTCATCAAAGAGATCAACACCGGACTTATCGAACTGTTAAAGAAAGATGGATACAATCACATCTCAGAAGCGATCGGCGCAGATTGGAAGTGATCTTTCAATCTGAACGAGAAATGAGGAGTGAAGAATGAAGAATGTAGGTATGCTTTTCTTGCGAAAAGCTTTTGTGTTTATCCATAGAAGTATTGCACAACAAAACCATCCGACACTACTCACTACTCACTACTCACTACTCACTAAAGCAGTGCTCCTTGCACTGCTGACAACAGGATTCACCATGGCAAACTCCCTCCCCAAACACTACACCAAAACCCTCGACAACGGACT
>CAYPWA010000094.1:1907-5265 GCA_964414325.1 uncultured Sulfurovum sp.
TCACCATGGCAAACTCCCTCCCCAAACACTACACCAAAACCCTCGACAACGGACTTCAGGTGGTCGTCATCCCGATGGACAACGACTCGGGTGTCATCACAACCGACATCTACTACAAGGTCGGCAGCCGCAATGAGATCATGGGCAAAAGCGGTATGGCACATATGCTCGAACACCTCAGCTTTAAAAGCACCAAGAAGCTCAAAGAAGGCGAGTTTGATGTGATCGTCAAGAGCCACGGCGGGGTCAATAACGCCTCGACGGGCTTTGACAAGACCCACTACTATATCAAGACCGCCTCCAAGAACCTTGGGATGACCTTCGATCTCTTTGCAGAGCTGATGCACAACCTCAAACTCGATGACGAAGAGTTCCAGCGAGAGCGTCAGGTCGTCGCCGAAGAGCGCAGACTCAGAACCGACAACAACCCTATGGGCTACCTCTACTTCCGCCTCTTCAACACCCATTACGTCTACCACCCCTACCATTGGCTGCCTATCGGATTTATGGAAGATATCCAAAACTGGAAGATCGAAGATATCCAAGACTTCTACCACCGCTACTACCAGCCGTGCAACGCCATCCTCGTTGTCGCAGGCGATATCAACCCCGAAGAGGTTTTCAAAGAGGCGCAGCACTATTTCGGTGCGATCAAGAACGAGCGCACCATCCCCAAGGTCACTGCCGTAGAACCCAAGATAGACGGAGCCAAACGTGCGATCTTGCACAAAGAGAGCAATCAGGTCGACACCATCGCCATTGCCTACCCTATCCCCAACTACGAAGATCCCGATCAGGTCGTTCTCTCTGCGATCAGCTATATCCTCAGCCATGGCAAAAGCTCACGCTTCGAGCGCGAACTCGTCCAGAAGAGACACCTCGTCAACCAGATCTACGGCTACAATATGGAGATGAAAGATCCCGGCGTCTTTCTTGTCATGGCGATGGCAAACCCCGGTGTCAAGATAGAAGAGGTCGAAAAGGAGATCCTTGCACAGATCGAAAAGCTCAAACAGGGTGAAGTGACACAAGAAGAGCTTGACAAAGTCAAGATCAACACCAAAGCGGAGTTCATCTACTCACTCGAGAGCTCCAGTTCACTGACCACCCTCTACGGAGACTACCTTGCCAAAGGCAACCTCAAGCCTTTACTTGAATATGAAGAGAATTTGGATAAAATAACGCTCAAAGATATCGTGCGGGTGGCGAAGCAGTACTTCAACCACGACTACTCCACCACCGTCATACTCAAAAAGCACGAAGAAGCAAACAAGCAGGATTGACAGATGCAAGACTACATTACCGGTGCGACTACCGCACTGATCACCCCGTTTAAGAACGGCAGACTCGACGAAGCGACCTTCGCCAAACTGATCCAACGACAGATCGACAACGGTATCGATGCCGTCTGCCCCGTGGGCACGACGGGTGAGAGCGCCACACTCAGCCACGACGAGCACAAGCGGTGTATCGAGATCGCCGTAGAGGTCTGCAAAGGCACGAAGACGCGTGTCCTTGCAGGTGCGGGCAGCAACGCCACCCATGAGGCGATCGACATCGCCAAGCATGCCGAGTCGTGCGGAGTCGATGCCCTCTTCTCCGTAAGCCCCTACTACAACAAACCCAGCCAGGAGGGGCTCTACCAGCACTACAAGGCGATCGCCTCAGCGGTCGAAGTCCCTTTCATGCTCTACAATGTCCCCGGGCGTACCGGTGTGGATATCCTCCCCGATACGGTCAAACGACTCTTCCATGATGTCCCAAACATCATGGGGATCAAAGAAGCCACAGGCAGCATCGAGCGTACCGTAGAGCTTCTGGCGAAAGTCCCCGACCTCTATGTCTTCAGCGGCGATGATGCCATCGACTTCCCTATCCTCGCCAGCGGCGGTAAAGGGGTTACTTCCGTCACCTCCAACCTGCTGCCGGATATGAAAGCCAAGCTGGTGCATGCCGCACTTGAGGGGGATTTCAAGACCTCCAAAGCGATCAACGACGATCTCTTCGCCATCAACAAGGTACTCTTCTGCGAGAGCAACCCCATCCCGATCAAAGCGGCGATGTATATCGCGGGACTGACCGAGACACTGGAGTATCGTCTGCCACTGGTACCGCCAAGCAGCGAGAATATGAAAAAGATCGAAGAAGTCATGAAACACTATACCATTGCAGGAGTCGCATAATGAGTCAGATGAAAGGCAAAACAGCAGTCATCACGGGAGCCACCAAGGGGATCGGTCTTGCCTGTGCCAAGAAGTTCGCAAGCAACGGTGCCAATGTCGCATTCACCTACAACTCCAACAAAGAGGCTGCCGACAAGATCGCTGCAGAGCTTGAAGCCCAACACGGCATCAAAGCCAAAGCCTATCCGCTTGATATCCTCGATACCGACCAGTTCAAGCCTCTCTTCGCCGCAATCGACGAGGACTTCGACCGTGTGGACTTCTTCGTCTCCAATGCGATGATCTACGGTCGCCCTGTCGTAGGCGGCTACGGGAAGTTTATGAAGCTCCGCCCCAAAAAGGGTCTGGCAAACATCTACACCGCCACCGTCGGCGCCTTCGTTGCAGGGAGTCAGGAAGCGGCAAAACGCATGGAGAAGGTAGGCGGCGGCAGCATCGTCACCCTCTCCTCCACAGGCAACCTGATCTACATCGAGAACTACGCCGGTCACGGTACCAACAAAGCCGCTGTGGAAGCGATGGCGCGTTACGCCGCAGTTGAGCTTGGTGAGATGGGCATCCGTGTCAACGCCGTCAGCGGCGGTCCCATCGACACCGATGCGCTCAAGGCATTCACCAACTACGAAGAGGTCAAAGCCGAAACGATCAAACGCTCCGCGCTTGATCGTATGGGCAGCCCCGAAGATCTCGCCGGCGCAGTCTATTTCCTCTGTACCGAGGATGCAAGTTGGATCACTGGACAGACCATCGTCGTGGACGGCGGGACGACGTTCCGCTAATGCGAAACGGATGGAAAGATTAATGATGGAAGATGGAGGATTGGAAAATAAGAATATAATTTATTATGGATTTTCCATAGAAAAGCAAACTATCATCCTCAATCCTCAATCCTCAATCCTCAATCATTTTTCACAGGAGCACCTGTGAAAAAGATCATGAACATCCCCAATATCCTCGCCTTCATCCGGCTGCTGCTCGCTCCGTTGATGTTCTTCTTCCTTATCAATCAGGATGCATCACTGTTTAAGGGTATCCACCCAAGCTGGCTTAACTACTTTGCCGCATTCATCTTCGTGGTCGCCTCCGCGACGGATTTCTTCGACGGCTATATCGCGCGTACATTCGATCAGGTAACGGTACTGGGAAGCATCCTCGATCCGCTGGCGGACAAAATG
>CAYPWA010000095.1:0-5258 GCA_964414325.1 uncultured Sulfurovum sp.
ATGAGACTGGACAAATACCTCGTAGAGGAGGGCTACTTCGAGAGCCGTAACCGTGCGCATGAGGCGATCAAAAATGCGGAAGTGACGGTCAATGGCAAACAGGCAAAACCCTCCATGAAAATCGATGCCGATACGTTGGTGGAGGTAGCCGATACGAAGTTCTATGTTTCCCGTGCTGCACGTAAGCTTGAAGCGTTCTTGGCAGAATATCCGGTCGATATGAAAGGGAAACGGGTATTGGATATCGGTTCGTCCACGGGGGGATTTGCGCAGATAGTACTGGAGCAGGGGGCGGCATCGCTTGCGTGTGTGGATGTGGGGAGTGATCAACTGCACCGATCCGTCAGAGAGGATGCACGCGTCAGGGTTTATGAAGAGACTGATATTCGGGTGTTTGAAGATACGAACAGTTTTGAGGTGATCACCTGTGATGTCTCCTTCATCTCGATCCTGCAGATCACGGATGCGATCGATGCTTTGGCGAGGAGCGGGACGGATATTGTGATTCTCTACAAGCCACAGTTTGAGGTAGGCAAAGAGGTAAAACGTGACAGCAAAGGGGTGGTACAGGATGGTGATGCTATCGCCAGACGCAAGGAGGCGTTCGAAGCGGAAGCGGTCAAGCTTGGCTGGAGGCTTGTTGCTCAGGCACCCTCTCAATTGGCAGGGAAAGAGGGCAACCGGGAGTACCTTTATCACTTCGTGAAAAGTGAGGAGTGAGGAGTGCACCCGAACGGAGTGACAAGTGCCCTTGGGGTAAGGAGTAAGGAGTTAAAGGTTAGTAATGCCATTCGATCTATCACCATCGGATCATTCGACGGGATACATCTGGCACATCAGGCACTTATCGATAAAGCCGAAGCGGTGGTGGTCATCGAGCGTAACGGCGGATACCTTACACCCGGATACAAGCGCAGCCTCTATGTGAATAAGCCGCTTTTCTTTTACCACTTCGACAAGATACGCGTGCTCTCACCTGAGGCGTTTGTCGCCAGACTGCAAGAGGACTTTCCCGTGCTCGAGAAGATCGTGGTGGGGTATGATTTTGCGTTTGGCAAAGAGAAGCGTGGAAACGGTAAGATGCTCTCACAGCTCTTTGATGGAGAGGTGGAGATCGTAGGAGAGATATGTGTCTCGGAAATCCCCGTCCATTCACGTACGATCAAAGGTTATTTGGCACAAGGTGATATCGAGATGGCAAACCGACTCCTTGGACGCAGTTATCGGATCGACGGGGAAGTGATACGAGGACAGGGACTGGGAGAGAAAGCATTTGTACCGACGATCAATCTGCATGTACGAGACTATCAGCTCCCTACCGAGGGGGTTTATGCCACCCGTACCAAAGTAGAGGATGCGTGGTACAAAAGTGTCAGTTTCATAGGGCACCGCGTCAGTACGGATGGCAGTTTTGCCGTTGAAACGCATATCATCGACAAGGAGATCAGGGATGTTCCGTTGGAGGTATGGATCATGTTTGAAGGTTTTATTCGTTCCAACAGGGCATTTGAAAACTTCGATGCATTGAAAGCACAGATATTACGGGATATAGAGATCGCAAAGAGCTTTTAGATCACATAGGTATTGGTACAGTAGATCACCGGATCATGTTGGTAGTAGGCGATCATATTCTTTCCGTTTCGTTTCGCTCTGTACATTGCATCGTCCGCACGCTGCATCAGTTCCTGCGGGGTATCGCCGTCATTTGGATAGATTGCCGCACCGATACTCATCCCTACTTGCAAGGTATGATTCTCTACAACAAAGGTGGTTTTCGAGATCTGCTGGATCTTCTGCAGAATACCTTCAAGGTATTCAAAACTTTTCAATTCCTCAACAAGGATCACAAACTCATCTCCGCCGAAACGGCAGATCGTATCTTCCTTGCGCAGGATATCTTTGAGTGCCTCTGCAACCCCTTTGAGTATCTCATCCCCAACAGAGTGTCCGTAGGTATCGTTGATGGGTTTGAAATTGTCCAGATCGCAGAAGATCACTGCCATACATTTGCCAAAACGTCCGGCATGGTTGATCGCATGATCGAGCCGGTCATTGAGAAGCAGTCTGTTGGAGAGTCCGGTCAGAGGATCGTGGGTCGCGAGGTATGCCTGCTCTTGTGCATCTTTTCGCTGATGGGTGACATCCGAGAAGATACCGATATAGTGCTCTATCTCCCCTTTCTCATTACGGATTACATTGACACTAAGCCATTCGATATAGATCTCACCGTCCTTTTTACGGTTGGTGATTTCTCCCTGCCAGTATCCGTTGCTGTGGATATGCTCCCACATCTGTGCATAGAAGTGTTTATCGTGCTGTCCTGACTTGAGCAGTTTTGGATCTTTGCCAATGACCTCGGACTCTTTGTATCCCGTGATCGCTTCGAATGAATCGTTGACATGCACGATACGATTTTCGGCATTGGTGATGAGTACACCATCCATCGTATGTTCGAAGACGGCAGAGGACATCTCCAGAGATTGTAGGTTCTGTTTGTTGTTGATCGCCGATCCGATAATGGAGGAGACGGTACTGAGCATCTCAACGTCGGTGGATGTCATTGCCTGCCGATTACTGTTGCCGATCCCTAGGAAACCCCACCATCTGTCGTGTACGAAGATAGGCAGGATCAGGAGTGAATCGATCTGAAAAGCCTGCAGCATACGTTGCTTTGCCCGGTCGTAGTCTCGCATACAACCGTTGACAAGCTCTCCTCGTTCAAGTGCTCTCTTCCAGCGCATCAGATGGTGCTTTTTGTAGTGGATACGTTTTTTTCCTCTGACCCGTTCAGCATCGGTAATCGCCAGTATCTGTTTAGCTGATTCACATTTCTTATCATTTTGGTAGAGAAAGACAGCAGCGGTTTCGGAGGCTTGCTTGAGCAGACAAAGCTCTTGATAGAGAGCGGTCTTCCAGTCGGACTGTTGCAGAAAGCTGTGTGCCATTTCATTGATCGCATGGAGGATGTTCTGTTGCCGTTTGAGTTCGGCACGGATGCGTTTCTTCTCCAGGGCATCATCACATAGCGGTTGCATGACCTGTTCAAAGACCTTTGCCTCAAAGGGTTTGGAGAAGAACTGGTTAACACCCAGTTTGATTGCTTCAAGCAGGATGTCACGGTTCTCGAAGTTGGTGAAGATGGCGATTTTGACATGTTCATCAATCTTGCGTATCTGTTCGACCATCTCCAGACCGCCCATTTTTGGCATATTGATATCGGAAAGGACGATCTCCGGACGATATTCTTTGAAAAGAGTAAGTCCATGCTCCCCGTTAGAGGCAACAAGCACATGGTCGGCATACCTCTCCAGCATGCGTGTGAGTATGGCGGTGGTGATCTTATCATCATCAACGACGAGTACGGTCAGCTGTTGCAATGTTCCCTGTCCAATATTTGTTTTTTTTATGATATAGCTTATATTATTATAATGTTTTTCTTTGGTTTATCTCTTGATTATGGTAAAAAAGGGTATTTTTGTGATTTTTTGAGATTCATTTTATAGTTAAGAAATCTTTAATATCAATTTAATCTATTATTTTAACCAATATATTAAGGTCAACTGTTCAATCCGTAGAAGATTATGATAAAATCATACAATAGATAGAGAAGGAGCGCAATAATGCCAAAAGATGAAGTCTTTAGTACACCGATCGCTAAAAAGTTTGAGTTTGACGAAGCGGTCGCTTCGGTGTTCGATGATATGCTCAGCCGTTCGGTACCCTTCTATGACGAGGTACGTTCACTGGTAGTCTCCCTGATCCTTGCCGAACAGAAAGAGGGGATGCGTGTGCTCGACCTTGGTGCTTCAACGGCGAAGTTCCTGCTCGATCTACACAGCAAAGCGAGTGTACCTATGCGCCTGACAGGTATCGATAATTCACCTGCGATGCTGGAGCGTGCCAAACAGAAAGCGCAGGCGTTCGGGGCGGATATCTCACTGGAACTTGCCGATATGCTCACCTATGATTACGAGCAAGAAGAGATTATTGTCGCCAACTATACACTGCAGTTCATTCGTCCGATGCAGCGTATCGAACTGATCAAAAAGCTCTATAACGGTTTGTGTAAGGGCGGGATGTTCATCTTCTCTGAGAAGGTGGTCTTCGATGACAAACGACTGGACAAACAGATGATCGATATCTACTACGACTACAAAAAAGCACAAGGCTACAGTGAGTACGAGATCGCACAGAAGCGAGAAGCGCTGGAGAATGTCCTAATCCCGTTTACGATCAAGGAAAATATTCGTATGTGTAAAGATGCGGGCTTTACGTCGGTCGATACCATTTTCCAGTGGGCGAACTTCGTTACTTTTGTTGCCAAAAAGTAACACTTTTTCGCTATATCCCCTATATACGGGTTGCATTAAAAAATATGAGTTATTCACCACTTATTCACCATGTGAAAAACATTGAAAAGTAACAAGCATGAGAATAGCCCTTTTTCACGAACTTCATTATTTAATATGAGTTTTTCACAGCTTCTTCACAGTGTGAAATGTGAAAAATGGAGTGATATTTTTAACCTTATTTCAGAAAAATATGCTATAGCGTAGTGTAGTTTCATTCTTTTTCAGCTATAATCTTTGCAATTTATTTCGAAGGATGTACCCAATGAGCTGGAGACCAAGCAGTTGGAGAGAATTTCCCATTAAGCAGCAACCGACCTACCCTGATAAAGAGGCGCTTGAACGTGTAGAGAAAGAGCTTGCCTCCTACCCGCCGCTGATATTCGCAGGTGAAGCACGCAGGCTCAAAGAAAAGCTTGCCGCTGCCGGACGTGGAGAGGCGTTTTTGCTTCAAGGCGGTGACTGTGCGGAGAGTTTCGCGGATTTCAATGCGCAGAATATCAAGAACCTGTTCAAACTGATGCTTCAGATGAACATGGTACTTATGTACTCTACAGGCAAACCGGTGGTCAAAGTAGGACGGATCGCCGGACAGTTCGCTAAGCCGAGATCCTCCGACTTCGAAGAGAAAGACGGTGTCAAGCTACCAAGCTACCGTGGAGATATCATCAACTCCATCGAGTTCAGTGAAGAGGCGCGTGTGCCTAATCCTGCGAATATGCTCAAAGCGTACAACCAGTCCGCAGCCACGCTCAATCTGCTGCGTGCTTTCTCTCGTGGCGGGCTGGCGGATCTGAATAAGGTACACCAGTGGAACCTCGACTTCATCAAGGACAATCCGCTTGGCAAGCGCTATGAAGAGCTTAGCGACAAGATCGACCATGCGATGAAGTTCATGGCGGCGTGCGG
>CAYPWA010000096.1:0-5243 GCA_964414325.1 uncultured Sulfurovum sp.
CATGCAAAGCCCAGTTTAAACCCAAAAATACCGCCAAGCATATAGGGCTGCAACAGCAGTACGGTCATAAAACCGCCCACTAATGCCCAGAGTACCGTACGTTCACTGCCACGAGTGGTAAAGATCGCCGCACCATAGACCCCCAGCAGTCCCGTATAGGCAAACGCCATCACCCCAAGAGCAAAGCTCAGCAGCGGCAGATCGCTGTAGCGCTGCCAGTAGTAACTGAGCATCGCCATCGCAGAAAGCGCCACGGCAAAGCCCACGACCGCCAGACGTCCCGCACGTACGAAGTGATGCTCATCCCTCACTCCTTGACGTAGTTTCCACGGCTTATAGAGGTCTTCTATGGCAACCGATGCCATCGCAGAGAGTACGGAGTTGGAGCTGCTCAGTGCCGCAGCGACTGCTCCTACCGTCACCAGTCCGCGTAAACCTTCGGGCATCTCGTGGAGGATATAGTACATAAAGATGGTGATCTTCTCCCCTTCGAACTTCTGTACTACCTGCGCACCCATCCCCTCATAGTGCAGATAGAGCAGCAGTCCGATAGCAAGAAAGAGCATCGCTACGGGGATGGTCAGATAGATCGAGAACATCAAGGAGCGCTGTGCCTCCTTGGCGTTGCGACAGGTGAGTGCGCGCTGGGTCATATCCTGATCAAGTCCATACGCAGCGATGTTGAGCAGCAGCCAGCCGCCCAGCAGTGCCCAGATACTGAAACCGCCTCCAAGTGATGTATCGATCATGCGCAGTTTACCAGCCTCTTCAAGCGTGGAGATGACCGTCGCCATATCGGTATGCAATCCTATATAGAGATAGACCAGCACCGCCACCCCTGCCCCGATGTAGGTGACCGCTTGAATGATATCACTGAAGATCACCGACTTCACCCCGCCAAAGTAGGCGTAAGCAAGCGCTCCAAGCATCAAGATAGCGATAGAGATTGCTACGTGCCCTGCAGCAATGTCCAAAAAGAGGATCATAGAGATCGCCAGTGCCCCAATGTAGAGCCGCGCACCGCTGGCAAAGAGCCGCCCAATGAGAAACATCACCCCTGCCTGCTTCTTGGCACGACTGCCGTAACGCTTCTGTAGCAGCTCATAGACGGTCACTGCATTGATCGCATAAAAACGCGGGATCAGCACATATGCTACGAACCACACCGCTAAAAATGCCGAGAGGTAAAATCCCAAAAAGGTCAGATCTTTGCTGTAACTGTACTCCGGTCCGCCCAGAAAGGTCGCAGCAGACTGTGAGGTGGCAAGTACGGAAATCGCAGCAGCAAGCGTGGGCACGCTGTTTCCCCCGACAAAGTAGTCGCGGGTATTCTCTACTTTGATACGACTAAAAAGTACAGAGGTAAGCGCCAGCAGTAGAAAGTAAGAGCCAAAGACGAGCCAATCGACCGTGGAGAAAGCGCTATGCATCACTTCCCTTTGGGCGGCTCTTTGAGATCAAGGTCGCGTACCCCTGCTCTGACCTTGCGCATAAATGTCACCCCCGGATCATATTTGACCGTACGGTAGCCCTTGTCTTTTTCGAGCCACAGCGGTGTGGACTCCATACGTCTGTACTCATGGTGTCCGATGAGGTAGTCGATGGTAGGGTATTTATGCTTGAGATAGCGTACAAGTGCGATATTGGCTTTGACTTGCGCGGGGGTGAGGTGTGCGGCATCTTTGGCGACATTCTCCACGCCGATAGCGTAGTAGTTGAGTCCGATCACATGGCGTCCCATCCATGTTTCGGGCATCAGGCGGTAGATGGTTCCGTCTTTGTCGATGAGAAACTGAACGGAGACATTGAGTGCAGAGGCTTTGGCGATATCTTTACGCCCGCCGTGCAGAGTCTGGGGCTTCATCGTGTTGTACGATCCGCTCAGAGAGTCGATCGCCGTATAGTGCAGCAGGATGATACGGGGAGTGATGGTGATAGTGTTGACCTTTTTGCCATAATGTTTTTGGATATAGGCTTTGGTCAGGGCAATACGTTTTTGCCCAAAATCGATGGGTTTGTCTATAATATGTATCGTATTGGCAGAAGGAGCAATGGTGGCAGTACACGGTTGCTTTTGAGGTAATACAGAGGAGGCGCAGGCACTGATCAGGAGTGCACCCAGTGAAAGGAAAAGCGGTCGCAGCATAGACAATCCTTGGATGAATTGCCCTATTCTACCCTATCCTCACTGTCAGATTCTTTGTTCCATACAAGGATACCCACGACAATAAAGGGAGGAAGAGAGAGTGCCAAAAGATAGAGCGGGATCTGCAGGATACCGTGACGGTTCAGATAGAGAAACCCCAGTACCAAAAGCACATACGCCCCCAGTCTGTACGCAGAGAAAGCCCCCTTGCTGTCACGCAACACCTCACCGATAGAGCGTCTGTTCTGTTTGAGTCTGGCACGCTCTTCCTTGATCGCACTGCGGAGGTCTTCAGGCTCTTCTACGGGGGTATCTTCACTGTAAAGATCGTGCGGGTCTTCGATCTTGTCGATCACATCTTTGTCGATGTCTGTCGTGATGATCTTGTGCTCTACCCGCGCATCGACCATACGGCGATAACTCTTCATCGATCCGAGCATCACCAGTGTCGCCGAGAGGAAGCCTATCTGCGTATTGAGGATAGCAGCTTTGGAGCCAAATATCGCCGCAGCAAAGAGGAGCAGTCCGTCTGCAATGAGCAGTGCAACAAGAAGTTTGCGGTTAGTATCGCTCATCCTCGTCCTCATCCTCCGCCTTGATCTCCCTGCCCGGTCTGTAACGCGGATCTTTTGCCAGCTCATCCAGCGAGGCTTTCTGTTTGCGGTAGGCAATATATACGTTGTTGACCGCTGCTGCGACACCGATGAAAACACCGATCCAGAGCGTCCAGAGAGCCCCCGTCCACGCTTTGAGCGCCAAGCCGATACCTATACCGATAAGTACGGCAACGACCATCGAGATACCCAGACTCAATCCGTCCGCAGCATCGACGATCTTCTTGAACTTCGGATCGTTCTCATTCATCGTTATTTCCTTCTCTTCTGTCTCTCATCAGACGATCTCAGCGAGCGTCTCGTACGCCGCTTTGATACTCTCATCGATCATCTCATCGGTGATCGCCGTAGAGATAAACCCCGTCTCAAACGAAGAACACGCCAGATAGATGCCGCGATCGAGCATCCCTTTGTGGAACTTCGCAAAAAGCTTCTGATCGTTCCCCATCGCATCATCGAAGTTCTTGACAGGTTTGTCGGAGAAGAAGAAGCCGAACATACTTCCGCGCACATCCGTCACCATCGGCACATTTACCGCATCGGCGGCTTTCTGGAAGCCCTCCATCAGGCGTTTGGCTTTGGCAGCGAAATCGACATAGACCGAAGGGTTCTTTTTGAGCTTGCGAAGGCTTGTCAGTCCTGCCGCCATCGCCACAGGGTTGCCGCTGAGTGTTCCCGCCTGATAGACCGGGCCTTCAGGTGAAAGGTACGCCATGATTTCCGCTCTGGCACCAAACGCCCCTACGGGCATCCCCGCGCCGATCACCTTGCCCAGTGTGACCATATCGGGTTTGACCTGCGTGATCCCCTGTGCGCCCTTGAGTGAGGCTCTAAAACCGCTCATCACTTCATCGAAGATCAGCAGCGCTCCGTGTGCGTCACAGAGTGCGCGAAGCCCCTCAAGGAAGCTCTCCTCCGCAGGTACCAGCCCCATATTGCCCGCGATCGGCTCGATGATCACACAGGCGATCTCACCGTTGGCATCGGCAAAACACTTCTCTACCGATGCCAGATCGTTGTAGGTCGCCAGCAGGGTGTGCTTGGTCAGGTCTGCGGGCACACCCGGGCTGCTTGGGTTGCCAAAGGTCGCCGCACCGCTTCCTGCCTGCACCAGTAGCGAATCGCTGTGACCGTGGTAGCATCCTGCAAACTTGACGATATTGTCCCGTCCTGTATATCCGCGCGCCAGACGCAGTGCGCTCATCACCGCTTCGGTACCGGAGCTGACGAAACGCACCTTGTCAATACTCTCAAAGAGCGTCACGATCTCCTCGGCAAGCTCGGTCTCCAGCGTGGTGGGCGCACCAAAGCTCAAGCCTTTTTTTGCCGTCTCGATCACCGCCGCTTCGATGTCACCGTCACAATGTCCGAAGATCAGCGGTCCCCAGCTCTGTACGAAGTCGATATAGCGGTTGCCGTCGATATCGAACAGGTATGCCCCCTCGCCTCTCTCGATGAACGGAGGTGTACCCTCTACGCCGCTAAACGCTCTGACCGGAGAGTCCACACCTCCGGGGATGACCTTGTATGCTGCGTCAAATGCCGCGATTGACTTCTCGTATGCCATTGTATTAATCCTTGTTATGTATAATTGCGCAGATTATACACTATGGGGACTAAAAGGTGAGAGACAGACGAACACTCAAGGGATTTTTACTATCGTTCCTGCTCCACCTGCTGATCTTTGCACTCTTTTTTCTCTCCTTCGAGGAGATCAAACGCCTACCGCCCTCCTCTTCCAAAAAGGAGACAAAGATCAGCCTGAACCTTTCGCAGTTCACACCGCCCCCACCAAAGCCAACCCCCAGACCGACACCGCCGCCAAGTCCCGCAGTGCAGACACCTCCAAAGCCCGTGGTCAAAGCACCCAAGCCCACCCCCAAAAAAGTCGAACCCATCGCACACAAACGTGTCGTCAAAAAAGAGAAAGGCTTCGAGGACGCCCAAAAATCCCCCAAAGAGAACAACACAACCAACATCGTCAAAAAAACACCCCCAAAACAGAAAAAAAGGATCGCCAAGGCAAAACCCAAGAAGAAAGTACACAAAAAAAGAGTCGCGAAGAAAAAGCCGCTGCCTACCACTTTCAGGCTGCCAAAGAGGCACACCCGTGACAAGCTTGCCAATGCACTGCTTGGCGGCAAACGCACGGCACACCATCCCAGCCGTGCTTCAGTCGGCAGCCGAACCAACCGTCTCATCAAACGTCTCTACGGCAGGGAGTTCTACAGCTTCACCAAAACCCAGCAGAAGTTCATCAAAGACCACATCTCCGAGATCCAGCGCATCACGCAGAACACACTGGTGATGAACGGCTACCCGGACGTTGCAGTACGTACCGGTCAGCAGGGGGTCAATGTGGTCAGCTTCTACCTCCACCCCAACGGCGACATCAGCCACCTGCGCCTCATCAAACCGATGGGCTACGAGGCACTCGATCAAAACACCATCTCCGTCATCCAGATCGCCTACAAGGACTACCC
>CAYPWA010000097.1:0-5183 GCA_964414325.1 uncultured Sulfurovum sp.
CTCTCCAAAACCTTCAACATTGACAAAGAGAGCTACCTCAAGATGATCTACCAAAAGACCGCATCGCTGATCGAAGCGAGTGCCGGTGCTGCGGCAGTGCTTGCAGGAAAACCCAAAGAGCCCTTTATGATCTACGGACGTAACCTCGGACTGGCATTCCAGATGATCGACGACCTGCTGGATATCACGCAGGAGAGTACGACACTGGGCAAGCCGGCGATGCACGATTTTGTTGAAGGCAAAACGACACTGCCTTACATCTATCTCTATGATGCGTTGGATGAGGGTGGACGACAAAGGCTTCAAGAAATGCACGGACGGCTTCTGAACAGTGAGGAACTCAACTGGCTGAAAGTGCAGTTTGAAGCACATCAGATCCTCATCAAGTGCTATGCGCAGGCGCGAGAGCTCATCGATGAAGCGGTGGAACTGATGAACGCATTGGGAGAGGATGCACTCTCCGAGATCGCGATGGAAATGATAGACAGGGAGTTTTGATGTACTATCAGGTCGTAAGTTTTTCACACAAGAACTGTGAACTCGCTATGCGTGAGAAACTGGCGTTTGCCAATGATGAAGAGAAATGCACTTTCTTGGAACAGCTGACACACTTCGAGTTCATCCATGAAGCCTTTGTGGTCTCCACCTGTAACCGTGTGGAGATCGTTCTTGCCACCCGTGACAACTTCTCCAGTTTTCATGCGGTATTGGGATTGATGAGCCAGAAGAGTGGTTTGAATTTTTACGAGCTCAAATCCACGGCAAAGCGTTATGATGATGAAGAGGCGATCCATCATATCTTCTCCGTAGTCTCATCGCTCGATTCGCTGGTCGTCGGAGAATCACAGATCACCGGACAGGTGAAGGATGCCTTCAAGCTCTCTTTCCGGAACGGTACGGCGGGACGTAAGCTCAACCGTGTTATCTCCTATGGTGTCAAGTGTGCCGCCGAGGTACGTAATGCCACCAATATCTCCCAAAACCCCATCTCTATCGCCTCTGTTGCTGTCGCACAGGCACATAAGATACTGGGTGACAACATTCAGGGGATGAAAGGCATCGTTGTGGGTGCGGGAGAGATGGGGGTGCTTGCTGCCAAGCATCTGCTGAGAGTAGGGTGCGATGTCGTGCTGATTGGACGGGATATGGAGAAGACGGAGAGGGTTGCAGAGGAGCTTGGAGAAAATGTCAAAGCCGATACGATGGAGTATCTGCCCAAGTATCTCAACCGTTACCGTCTTCTTTTCTGTGCAACCTCGTCGCCCGATCCGGTCATCACACAGGAGATGATCGAGAATGAAACACTGCCCAGACACTGGTTCGATATGGCGATCCCGCGTGACATCGCCGATATGAATCTGCCCAAGCTGGAACTCTTCCGTATCGATGATCTCAAAAGTATCTCCAACGAGAATCATGCGATGCGTCAGGAGCAGGCGATCAGGGCGCAGGAGATCGTAGAGAAGTATACCGAGGAGTTCTATGCATGGTTGCGTGCACTCTCCATTGAACCGGTGATCAAACAGATGCGTGAGCATGTCTCCGCTGCGATAGAGAAGGAGATGGCACGGGCGATCAAAAAAGGTTTTGTGCCTGCCGAATATGAGGAGAACATGCGTAAGATGGCACAGCAGATGTTCAACCGTTTCCTCCATGACCCTACGCAGAACCTCAGACGCTCTTCAACCGAGAAGAAGAACGCCAACTGTATTGAAGCGGTCAAGAAGATGTTCAATATCGATACCGAACATATTGACTTCAAGCAGTATAAGAACGACCATCATACCAAAGGATATAACGCGTGAGATTTTCAAGACTACTGGTACCTACTACCAAAGAGACACCCAACGATGCGACACTGCCGAGCCATATCTATCTGATCCGTGCCGGATTTATCCAATCGGTCGGAGGCAGCGGGCTTTACAATTTCCTTCCGCTTGGCAAAAAAGTGCTGGATAAGGTACGTAACGTGGTGAAAGAGGAGCTTGACAATGCCGGATGTCAAGAGGTGAGTCTGGCATTCGTGACACCGGCAGGCCTCTGGCAGGAGAGCGGACGCTTCGAGAAGTACGGCAAAGAGCTGCTGCGTTTCAAAGACAGAAAAGAGAATGATTTCGTACTGGGACCCACCCATGAGGAGATGATGGTCAACCTGGTGCGCCAAAGCGTCAAGAGTTACAAACAACTCCCGCTCAACCTCTACCAGATCAACCTCAAGTTCCGTGATGAGATCAGGCCGCGTTTTGGACTGATGAGAGGACGTGAGTTTCTCATGAAGGACGGATACAGTTTCCATGTCGATGAGGCGGATATGAAACGTGAGTTCGATCTGATGGAGACGACCTACAAGCGGATCTTTGAGCGTTTGGGGTTGGCGTTCCGTGTGGTCGAGGCGGACTCGGGTGCGATCGGCGGTAGCGGTAGCAAAGAGTTCATGGTGCTTGCCGACAGTGGTGAAGATACCATCGTAGTCTGTGAGGGTTGTGACTACGGGGCGAACATCGAAGCGGCTGTACGACAGGAGCAGCCGTGTGGGGTACCTGCTCCCACACTGCCGTCCGAGAAAGTGCATACACCCGATACCACCTCTATCGAAGCACTCTCCTCTCTCTTCGATGTCGATCCCTACTATCTGGTCAAGACCGTTGCGATGCGTGCGCTTTACGACGAGGGAGAGAGCCAGATCGTCCTCTTTGCCCTGAGAGGTTCGGATGAACTGCAGGAGGTCAAGGCGTGTAATGCCGTTGATGCCAACGACCTGGTTGATGTCACGGAGGATGAACTTGCACAGGCGGGGCTTGTCGCGGGCTATATGAGTCCGCTGAACGCACCCGAAGGAGTACGTGTGGTGATCGATGAGAACCTCAAAGAGGCAGAGGCGATGATCTGTGGTGCGAATGAGAAGGATCATCACCTTACCGGGCAGAGCCTCGAAGGACTCGATGCGGATGTCGCCGATCTGGTCGCGGTACAGGAGGGGGATCGTTGTAAAGCGTGCGGGGGAAGGCTGCGCTATACCAAGGGGATCGAAGTGGGGCATATTTTCCAGTTGGGTACGCGCTATTCTGAACCGCTGGGAGCGACTTTCCTCGATGAGAACGGCAAGGCACAGCCAATGGTGATGGGTACCTATGGGATCGGTGTGAGTAGACTGCTTGCAGCCATTATCGAGCAGCACCATGATGACAAAGGGTGTATCTGGACGAAGGAGTCCGCACCGTTCGTGCTGCATATCCTTGTCTCCAATATCAAAGACGAAGCACAGATGGCATTGGGAGAGAAGATCTATGAAGCGATGCGTGACCGGGGTGTCGAGGTACTCTTCGATGACCGTAAGGACAGATTCGGTGCGAAAATGAAGGACTATGAGCTGATCGGTATCCCGCATGCCGTTGTCATAGGGAAGAAGCTCTCAGATGGGCTGGTGGAGTTCGTAACCAGAGAGGGAATGGTCAAAGAGGAGATCCCCTCAGAGGAGATACTCTCCGTACTGGAAGCGCGTCTATGATCCTGCTCATCCTCATCCCCTATCTTGTTGGCGAGATCTATCTTTCGCTCTATATGCTGGAGCGGATAGGGGCACTATGGGCGACAGTATGGACGATCGCTACGATCATGATTGGCTCTGGACTGCTGAAAAACTCTCCCTATGCAGTGATGGGCAATATGTATTCGCTCCAGCGCGGAAAACTGGATATCCGAAAGTTTCAGGATGCGACTACATCGTACCTGTTAGGCGCATTGCTGCTGATTCTTCCGGGTGTTCTGAGTGACATGATGGGGGTACTGGCACTGCTTTACACGGTTTATTTACAATTTGTCGCTAAAATAACCCCCGAACAACCCAATATCTATCAAACACCAAAAGGAGATGATGATGTCATTGATGTCGAAGTTGTTGACGAGCACGCTGATCGCCACGATCGCCTTGAGCGCTGAATCAACAGTTACCAAAACAACAGGGGAGCAGCTGCAACCCACCAAGAAACAACTGCTTAAATATATCAAAAGAAATATTGTAAGAAACCCGCAGGTCAAAGTGGACGGGATCACAATCATCGAGAAGACCACCTTTGACAAACTGCCGGGCTGGACGGTCTACCTGACCAATATGGATCTGACTTTCCAGAAGAAAAAGATCCATGTTCCCGAAACGATCTTTTATAAAGACGGACTTCTGACAGGGCATCTTGTGGATGTAAAAAATGGTCATGATTACCGAAACGATATCAAACCCACTGTCCCTCAAAGTATGTATGACGATGCACACCTGCTCTTTGGAAACAAGGATGCGAAGCACAAGATCCTTGTCTTTTCCGATCCGATGTGCCCTTTCTGTCAGGAGGTTGTTCCGGGTATTATGAAGGCTGCCAAAGAACATCCTGACAAAATCGCACTTTACTACTACCATCTCCCACTGCTGCGTATCCACCCTGTCTCTGCGACACTGACAAAGATCATGCATCAGGCGCAAAAAGAGGGGAAAACGGATGTGGTAGAGAAGATGTATTCGCTCAAGATCAACCCCAGAGAGACCGATCTCAAGAAGATCCTGCCTGCGGTGAAAAAGCATACGGGCTATGAGATCACCGAAGCGAAGCTCAAAGAGAAAGATCTTGCCTCGGCAATGAAAGCGGATGAAGAAGCGGCAGGTAAGATGATGGTGAGTGGTACACCGACGGTCTACATTGACGGGAAGTGGGATAAGATGAGGGATGGGTATAAGAAACTCATCAAGTAATGATCATACGGGTACCCATAAGGGGTACCTCTACACATAATACCGTAGGGGCAACCCCTTGTGGTTGCCCGATTAATGAGGATTTATTGCTACCTGTTGTTATTTACAATAGATAGAAGTAAATCAAAAGGGGAACTTGTGGAAAAACTGGTGATCGCGACGCGTGAGAGTGCGTTGGCATTGTGGCAGGCGTACCATGTCAAAGAGAGGATCGAAAGGGACTTTCCCGGTGTTGAGGTAGTGCTCAACAAGATGACCTCCAAAGGGGACAAGGTACTGGACAAGCCCTTGGCTCTGATCGGTGGGAAAGGGCACTTCACCAAAGAGCTTGAGGATGAGATGCTTGGTGGTGAGGCGGATATGGCGGTGCATTCGCTCAAGGATGTTCCTACCTATATCCCCGAGGGATTGGAGCTGTGTGCGATCACGCAGCGTCAAGATC
>CAYPWA010000098.1:0-3797 GCA_964414325.1 uncultured Sulfurovum sp.
TCGGAGCCTATGCAACGATCCTGATAGGGATGATGTACTTGGGGGTGCAGTATGCTTATGGTGTAGAGAAATTGAAAGCGACTTTCAAATCAAAAATGGCGATTTTCCTGATCACCTTCGGGGTGGTTGGGATGACGGTCGCACTGACCATCGCAGGTTATGAACAAGTACTTGTAGAAAGAGCGGAGCTTGGTGCGGGATGGGATGCCTTCTTTGTGGCACAAAATCTGCCATGGTATGTCCAGGCGCAGGTCTGGAGAACGATCATGGGAGTCGTGACTTTCGTAGGGTTCATCTACCTTGTGTGGGATCTGCTGACCATAGGCAAAGAGGCAAAAGCAGCATCTGCTGCCTGAGGCAAAGAGTACAGACTAGTGTCTGTACGTTATCAAGCATAAAAGGAGAGAAAAATGGGTGTTTTATTTGAACCGTTCACCGATGTGGTGCCAAGCTTTTTCGGCTGGCTCAATCAGGGGCCGTTGACGTTGACATTGTTTTTGCATACGATCATTATTTTACCGATGTTCTGGATCTATTTTCAGGAGAAGAAGCGGCTTAAAAAGTAGATATTTTATCATTATATATTATCATAATGATTATTTTTTATTAAGAGTAGGAATGATAAACTTTTAAATAGTCTGTATTGTGACAGGCTATGAGGAGGAAGGTGAGAGCCATAGAAGGCTCTCAAGTAGTGTCTTTGAATCGTTAGAAATAAGAAGACGTTCCGATTGTATTCACAAATGCTTGAAAGAAGCTAAAAGTGAATGGTGTTTTCAAAAAGGAGCAAGAATGAAACTGAATAGATTACTAAGTGTAGCAGCAGCAACTGGATTGCTGGTTTCCATCTCTATGGCGGGTACGTCCAAGATGGATTTTGCAAAAGTCTATGAGAAAGAGTGTCAGGGATGTCACGGTCCGATCCACCAAGGTGGTGTAGGATCGGATCTGCGACCCAAGGCATTGAAGAAAAAGAGTCGTGAATTTTTAGCGGAGACGATCCTGAACGGTCGTGAAAATACGGCAATGCCTGCATGGGGGCATGACGGTGCGAGTATCAAGTTCTCTCCTGATGATGCATCGGGTATGGTCGATTGGTTGATGGACTGGAAAAATACAGTAGAACTGACACTTGACCTCGATAAGGTCAAGCAGACCTGGACAAAATTGGCGGATGTTGATGAACTGGCGAAGAAATATCCTGTAGACAAAGACGGCAATATCAAATACAAAGGTGGAGAGGTCAAGAACGTCAAAGACATCACGTTTGCAACGGAAAGAGATGCATCACTGGTTGACTTCATCGACTCTACGAGCGGTAAGGTACTCTCCAGACACAAAGCGGGATTTGCGGTACACGTCACCGTGACGAATAAGGCGGAGCCGAGATATGCCTACTCCATCTCCCGTTCAGGCAGATTGACGATGTTTGATATCGGGGCACCGGGGCAGCCTGCGGTCGCTTCGGTACAGGTGGGGCAGGAGTCTCGCGGTCTGGCAGTTTCACCGGATGGCAAGTATGTGATGGCAGGGGATTACAATCCCGGTGGTGCGGTACTGTGCGATGCGCATACGCTTGAGCCTCTCAAAGCCTATGATACCAGCCGTGTGATCGATCCTGACGGGCAGATCGGCCCAAGCCGTGTCGCTTACATCGCCGATACGCCGTATGGTCCATATTTCAGTTTTGCGCTAAAAGATGCAGGGCACGTTTATATTGTGGACTACAGCAAACCGGACTTCCCTATCGTAGGAGATATCCCCAATATTGGAAAGATCCTTCATGATGCATTCCTGAACGAGAATGAAGGTGAAGATTTCGGTCGTTATGTGCAAGTGGCTTCTCAGGGATCCGACCTGATGGGAATCGTGGATCAGAAGACAAAAAAACTTGCAGCGAAAGTCTATACCGGTAAGAAATCCAAGCCGCATCCCGGTCAAGGTTCTTCATGGTACAACAAGAAGATGGGTAAACAGCTCAATGCGACACAAAGTATGAACTTCGGACAGGTTGTGATCTGGGAATCTCCGGGCTGGAATGTGGTGAAAAAGATCAAGACTGCCGGTGGCGGACTCTTTGTCGGTACCTCTCCGCATACCCCGTGGATCTGGTCAGACTGTGTGCTTGGGAAACCGGACAAGTACAATGAAGTGCACCTGATTAACAAAGAGACACTGGAGACAGATCGCATCATCAAGGTCGGCAAGACCAAAGGTCAGCTGATCGATGCCAAAACAGGCAAAGTGCTTCAGGAGTGGGATGCGACACAGCATGAGAAAGTTCCTGTCAATGAAAAGACCTTTGGCAAAGAGAAGATCATGCCTATGCCCGATCATCTCGGTAAAGCCGTGAAAAATCCTGTACAGCCGAGACTCCTTCACGCAGAGCCTGCCAACCACGGCAAGTGGACGATGATCTCCGAATGGACGACAGGACGTATCGGTATCTACAACTCCGAAACCGGTGAGTTCATCAAGTACATTGAGAACCTGACCACACCGACCTTTACCTACTCTGTCGAACATCGACAACACGTACCGGGTGCATAACCCGCTACACCGGGGTTTCCCGGTGCCTATACAGGAAATCTATCGTTTAGAAGATTAGTCTCCTTTTAGATTTGATAGGTTTCCTCTATAGCCACCTTTGATACAATCTTTGATGTGACTCAAGGATATATCACCCCAAATATCTTACAATAGATCCAGCAGATTACATAGGAGAAACAGATGAAACGGATACCCCTCTTTATTGTCGTATTATGGCTATTAGGTGTCGGTGTGTGTGATGCCAAGGAGAAATACTTCGTCGTTGAGCGTGAGAGTGAATCGGTCGCGGTGATCGAAGACGGATTGACCAAGCGTCATATGGAGAAGATGCACAACATGAACCACGGGATCATCAAGTTCGACGGCAACGATGCTTACCTGATCAGCCGTGACGGGTATGTGGTGAAGTTCGATCCCAAAACGGAGAAGAGAGAGGCAGAGTACAAGACAAGCAAATCCGCGATCGGCTTTGTGATCGGCAAGAACTATGTGGCAGTTGCCAACTATGACGACAAGTCGGTAGACATCCTTACCCGTGATCTCAAACCTATCGACAAGATTGTTACCGGCAGCAAGAATGTTGGTATCAAGATATACAAGGACTATCTGATCTTTGCACAGATGGACAGCGACAAGGTGACCGTCCTCAAGGATGAAAATGGCGGCAAAGGATTGCCGAAGTTCAAAGTCTATAAGGAGTTCAAGGTTGGCAAGATGCCCTTTGATGCGATGATCGAGGGCAATACCTATATCGTGGGCTTCTTTCTCGACAAGGGATTTGGAGTGATCGACCTGGACAAGATGACCTACCGTAAGATCCCCATTACCGCCGAGGGGAACAAACCGGTACTCAAGGTACCGCACTTTGGCTTCTGGTCACTTTCGGATGACAAGACCTTCATCCCTGCTGTCGGAGACAACAAGGTGCTGGTCTACGACAAACAGTTCAACTTCATCAAAAATGTACCAGTGAAAGGACTGCCTGTCTTCACCTCGCTTAGTCCGGACAAGAAGTATCTCGCGGTCACCTTTAGCGGAAAGGACTTCCCTACCATCCAGATCCTTGACACAAAAAGTCTCAAGATCATCAAGAGCTTCACCTTCCCCGGAAAGGTACTGCACCTGCGCTGGTCGCAGGAGTACCCCAAGCTCTATGTTTCGGTCAACGATGCCAATCAGGTCAGTGTGATCGACACCAATGACTGGTATCTGGAGCGTGATATCTATCAGGTGAAGCATCCTTCGGG
>CAYPWA010000098.1:3897-5138 GCA_964414325.1 uncultured Sulfurovum sp.
CAGTATAATCATACTACGTTAAAAGGCGATCAGGTAAACGGTAATCCGTCTATCGATACGGTGCTGTTCCAGCCGGTACTTCCCGTACCGATCGAAGGGGGATATACGGCGTTTGCCCGTCCTGTTATCACCTATATCAAAGGGCCTACCGCCAGTCCCGGATCAAGCTACTATTACGGCAGTACACCGGCGAATCCTATCGGTATCGGACTGGATAAAGCTTCTGAGTTTGGTGACATGATCCTCCCCGTAGGTATTGGGAAGGTCAATAAAGTCGGTTGGTCCTGGGGTGCGGGACTGACATTTATCTTCCCCACTTCCAACAACGATCTTATGGGCTCTCACCAGTATCAGGCAGGACCTACGGCGTTACTGCTCTGGGCAAATGAGGATTGGACTGTCGGGACGCATATTCAGCACTGGTGGGGATTTGCAGATGATGGAAAATCAGATGACAATCCTGTTATCAAGCGAGCGCATGATGCCAGTCTCAACCATACCGATATGCAGTACTTCATTGTCAGAAACCTTCCCAATGCCTGGCAGCTTCGTATGTCACCGCACATCACTTACGATTGGAGCGCTAAGAAAGATAATCGTTTAACTTTTCCTGTCGCTATCGGAGTAGGTAAAATGATAAAAATAGGCCCTATGCCCGTGATGCTGATGGCGGAGTTCCAGAAGACCTTGATCTCGCCCGATAATATCGGGAGCGATACGACCATTATGCTGCAGGCGAACTTCATCATCAAAAATCCGTTTGGTAGTTTATAGAAACGGTATAAAAACAGAACAGGAGGGAGCATGTTCAATACTATGATTAAAAAAAGAGTTCCACTCTTCATTTCGGCATTGACCGCTGTCATGAGTATGTCAGCCATAGCTGGGGAGAGTCCCAAAGGCGCTTCGCTGCAAGAACTCTTCGAAGGTCCCAAGACCCCAGCAAAACCGGTGACGATTTTCGTCGCCAAGGAACTCGTCACGATGTCGCCTACGGCATCGGGTAATGCCGTGGCGGTCAAAGACGGGCGAATCGCCGGAGTGGGATCGGTGGATCTACTGAAAAAGCGCTTTCCTAAAGCCAAAGTCGACAAAGCGTTCGCCGACAAGGTGCTGGCACCGGGGATGATTGATCCGCACATGCACCTCTGGCTCTTCGCCCTGGTCTCCAATGCCAAGTTCATCGCGCCTGCAGACTGGACGCTTCCCTGGGGCGACGAAAAGGGCGTGACGGGGCACGA
>CAYPWA010000099.1:0-5120 GCA_964414325.1 uncultured Sulfurovum sp.
ACCCCATGAGCGATTTTCTGACATTCAACACTTTCATCACCCCTTACCTGCTTCCTCTCTTCTACTTTCTGGGTGCGGTGGGGATGCCTCTGCTTGCATATCTGATGTGGGATCGGATCAAAAGTCTATTGCAGCGATTTGCGGGCAGCGGTCTCAAAACGGATTTCCGACTTCGGATCCTTCTATGGACTATGGTGATCGTAGGCTTTCTCTGTATGGAGTTGTGCTGGCGGATGCTTTTTGAAGCGATGATCGCCTACTTCGACATGCACAGCTATCTCGAACAGCTTGCACACACAACAGGAGGTGTTTGACCATGAAAAAGAGAAATGAACATATCGATCCGGTCAGTCTCATGGCACTGGAGCGGACGACGACAGCACTTTTCGGTACCTCGATCTCTCTGATCGTTCTGGGGTTCATCGTCGAGAAGTTCGAGCTCTTTTTGCATCTCATCGCCGCAGAGCTTCACAGCGACTCCGCCAAGAAGATCCCCCAGCTTTCGCATATCTCCTTTTACAACTACCTCGGGATCGCGATCGTCGGCTTTGGTATCGCACTGGCACTCTATACCTACCGCTACTACACCAACTGGATCAGACACCTTGAACGCGGAGAGGTCGATACGGACAAACCGATCTATCTGACCCTCGCCCTCTTCATCGCACTGATCGGACTGGTGTTGATCGTCAGTATGATCGTTCTTTAAATATTTTTCCTCTTTTTTTGCCGTTTTGTCAGCCAGCTGACAGAACGCTTTATTTTAAACTTCTATACTCACCTTGTAAACATTTCATATCAACACAAAGGATCAACCATGAAAAAAAGTATCTTACTCTCCATAACAGCCGCACTGTTGCTCAACGGAGCCTATGCATCGGAGGCAAAAAGCGTACCTTCTGAAACTGTACACCATTTCTGGGCATTCGGTGAAGCACCCGATCATCTGACCAAAGATCAGATCGCCTACTTCAAGTCCGTCGGACTGATCAAAAAACACCATCTGATCAAAAAAGAGATTGCCAAAGCGATGCAGCACAAGACCAAAGCACCTGTAGAGATTGAAGAGGGGCTTAGAGATACCCTTGAAGCGATCAACGCACTGGATAAAAAAGAGAACAAAAAAGCCGAGCAGAAACTCCAAAAAGCGATCGCACTCTTCGACAAAGCACTCAAAAAAGATCCCGCACTGAAACTCGTACCGGTCAATACCGACATCACTCTCGTTGCACACCAGATCACACTTGCGGATGCCAAGAAGATCAAAGAGGATGCACTCAAACTTCTCAAAGAGGACAAACCCCAAGAGGCGATCGCACTGCTTGAACTGCTTAAAAACGAGCTGACCATCACCACCACAGCAATCCCGATGGATCTCTATCCTGATGCTGCCAAACTGGCACTCAAAACCCTCAAAGAGGATAAAAAACCATCCAAAGCAATGGCGATTCTTGCCGAGGGTATCGATACATTCGTAACGACCGAGGTAGTTGTTCCCGTCTCACTGATGGTTGTCGAGAGCGCGATCGATGATGCCTCAAAACTCGAAAAAACACAGAAGAAAGAGGCGCTTTCTCTGCTCAAGATCGCACAAGACCAACTGGAACTGGCACACTACGAAGGCTACCTGAGCAAACATGACAAAGCATACAAGATGCTCAGCAACGAGATCAAAACCCTGCGTAAAAAAGCGGAAGGGGAAGGGCTCATCGCCAAAGATTTCGACAAGTTCAAAGAGGCGTTCAAAAAAATGTTCGATAAAATACACGAAGGTACACAGACCAAAAAGAAAAAATAAGGTCGGTCAATGGAACAGATGCTTGCCGAACTGACACCGTGGGTCAATCAGTACGGGCTGATCGCCATCTATATCGGTATGCTCTTTGAGGGCAGTACCGTCATACTCGCCGCAGGGGTTTTGTGCTATCTGCACATGATCCCGCTGGGAGAGACGATCGCCGTGGCGGCAGCAGGCGGTATCACCAGCGACCAGATGTGGTATTTTGCCGGCAGGAGATATGCACATAAACTAATATCCCGCTTCGATTTTCTCCACAGAGGAATTGCCGCATTTCAAAAAAAGATCGCAGGCAAAGAACGCTGGATGAGCGCACTGGCACACTTCATCTATAGCGGTGCGGTCTTTATTCCGCTGCTATTGGGAATGCAGCATTATCACCATGGTACCTTTACCCGATACTCCATACTCGGTGTAAGCCTCTGGGCACTGCTGGGTGTGATGGCAGGCTACCTGCTTGGCAGTGGTATCGAAACAGTTGTTGGCAAGATCGACCATATCGGGCATCTGCTTTTGATCTTTCTCGGTATCGGCGCGACAGTATGGCTGCTTGGCAGATACTTCCGCCGCCTGAAATACTAATCTCCCAAACGCTCCGCATGGTACGAACTGCGTACCAGTGCGCCTGAGGCGACAGCTTCAAACCCCATCTCAAGCGCTTTGATCTTCATCTTCTCGAACCACTCCGGGCTTTTGTATGCGACGACGGGATGGTGGTGCGGGGTGGGTTGGAGGTACTGTCCGATGGTCAGCTCCTCTACCCCCGCTTTGCGCAGATCCGTCATCGTCTCTATCAGTTCCCTCTCCGTCTCTCCCAAGCCGACCATCAGTGAAGACTTTACCCTCCCCTCAAAATAGCGACTGTAGTAACGCAAAGTATGCAATGAACGATCGTAGTCGCTCTGGGGGCGCAGTGTAGGAGAGAGCCTGCGGATGGTCTCTTCGTTGTGGGCGAGTTTATACGCGCCGCAGGAGACGATCTGCGCCAGTGCACGCGCATCGGCTTTGAAGTCGGGAGTGAGCAGCTCCACCCTCACCTGCGGTACCGTCTTGGCAAGTGCTTCGACCACGGCGACGAAGTGCCCCGCCCCGAAGTCCGGCAGATCGTCACGATCGACTGAGGTGATGACGGCATAGTTCAGCCCCAATGCCCTGACCGCCTCGGCGATGCGGCGCGGCTCATCGGGATCGGGCGGTGTACCACGCCCTGTCTTGACATTGCAGAAGCGGCAGGCACGGGTACAGGTATCGCCCAGTATCATAAAGGTCGCCGTTTTTGCGGCGTAGCACTCGGTACGGTTGGGGCAGGCACTCTCTTCGCAAACGGTCGTGATGCCGTGTGTACGCAGGATGCGTGTGGTCTCTCCGATGAGTCGGGGGTCGGGGGCTTTGACTTTAGGCTTCCACGACTTCACCGAATGCCTCCGCGATGTGCGTGATGATCTGCTCTTCCGCTTCGCCGGGTGTCATCCTCACCCCTTCGGCATACAGTGAGGTGGGTACGACCCCCTCCAGCCCGCACGGTGAGACCTGTGAATGAAACGCCAGATCAACATCGACATTGAGCGCGACACCGTGCAGGCTCACCCCCTGACGGTAGCGAAACCCCAGCGAAGCGATCTTGCGATGTTGCACATAAAACCCCGGCGCGTCACTACGGTACACCGCCTGCGGCAGCACCTCACCGAAGAAGCCCTCGTAGGCACGGATCACCCGCCGGTAGAAAAGTGCGGGAGAGGATACCTGAAAGCAGAAGTATGCCACAACCTGCCCGGGCGAATGGCAGGTGATCGACCCGCCGCGCTCACTGCGGATGACCGGTACATCCCACTCTCCCTTGTCATCATACCCTACGGTAAAAAGCGGCGGGTGGGCGCAGAGGATCAGATGATTGCGCCCGTCCTCACACGCCTGCGTATGCACCGCCGCCATCTTTTCCATCGCCTCATCATAAGGGATTTGAGACCAGCGATGCAAGACCATCACAGTCGTCCGTACGCCCTCTCGAGGCTCTCACTGAAGGTCGGATGGGCAAGGATGGTACGCCGCATCGTGCGTGCATCCATCTCTCCTGCCAGTGCCATCGCCGCGGTAGCGATGAGCTCTTCCGCCTGCGGAGAGAAGATCTCCGCACCAAGCAAGAATCCCTCCTTGTCCGCATAGAACGCCATCACACCCTCCGCCCCCTCGTGTGTCATGGCAAAGGGCAGTCCTTTGAGCGGAATGACGCTCTCTTTGTAGGTGATGCCCTCCGCTTCGAGCGCTGTTTTGCGTTTGCCCACGAAGGCGTAGGAGCACGGCAGGGTATGGATGAACTTCACCACGCTGTCCAGATCTATCGTCTCGGGCTTTTTGCCGAGGATGCGCCGCACCACATAAAGCACTTGGGCTCTGGCGGCATGGGCGAGCTGGAGTTTGCCGTTGCAGTCGCCGATGGCGTAGTGGTCTTTGAGTGTCGTCTCGAAGTGTCTGTCGGTCTCGATGCCGCGTTTGCCGATCTTGATCTGCTCTACCTGCACGGGCGATGTCACCGCATGCCGCCCCGTCGCCACCAATAGCATCGGGGTGTAGTGCTCCTTGCCATCACGGTAGACGATGTGCACACCGCGCTTGGTCGTCTTGGCAGATCGGATATCTCTTTGGGGCGTGAGTGTGACTCCCAACGATTCCATCTGATTCATCACCGCCTTTGAGATCATCGGGTGGGCGGCATCCAGCAGCGCTTCTTTGCGCCAGATGAGTTCGGTCTCCACACCTGAGGCGGCAAAAAAGCTTGCCATCTCCAGCCCGATGGCTCCGTCACCATAGACGGCGATCTTCTCGGGCAGTGTTTTCATATTGAGCACTTCGTCACTGGTGATGACCTGCGCCCCGTCATAGTCGATCCCTTCGGGGATAAACGGTCGCGCACCCGTCCCGATAACGATATGCGCCCCCGTGATCGTCCGATCCCCCACCGTCACGGTATGCGGCGCACCCAACACCGCCTCCCCCTCGATCAGATCAACCTTGGCGCATTGCCGCTTGATCCCCGTCGTCGCCTGAGAGAGCAGTGCCTCTTTCTTCTCATCAAGCACCGCCATATCGAGCCCGATCTCCCCGTCGATGTAGGCTTCACGGCTACTGTAGAGCGTGTGTGCGGCTTGCAGATACATCTTGGAGGGAATGCAGCCGTTGTGCAGACACGTCCCGCCAAGATGTGCCATGCGCTGCTCAACCAATGCGATCTTCAGTCCCGCTTTGGAAGCTACAACCGCTCCAGCATAATTGAGTCCGCCGCCAATGAATATGATGTCGTAGTCGTGGGTCATGTTATGTCCTT
>CAYPWA010000100.1:0-5092 GCA_964414325.1 uncultured Sulfurovum sp.
AAAGCAATGATCATTCAAGAACTAAACAATGCGAAGATCGCCCATATGAGATGGGTCAAAAGAGCGGATCATTTGATCTCAGGACTGCCGGTAGACAAAGAATTTATTCCTTTGGAGTCAACAACCTGCGGTTTTGGGAAATGGCTCTATGGTGAAGTGGGACAGAAACTTCGTCTGGAAGAGGAGTTTAAATCTATTATCGAACAGATAGAGTTCCATCATGACAATCTACATGATGTATATGGGGAGATCTACAAGATATTCTTTGTCATGCCCGAACAGCGTTCTTTGCTGCACAAGATCATGACATTCAACAGTAAAAAGGTCAGCGATAAAGCGAAAGCTAAAGCCAAAGACTATTTTCACTCTCTGCAGAAGTCCTCTACAGAGCTTATCGCCCTTCTTGAAAAGCTGGAGATCAGGGTTAAAGAGTCCGATGATATCAATCGTATGCCAAAGACAACAATGATGCGAAGAGGTGCCTGACTGAATATCTATTTGGACAATTGTACGATTTTGTTATAGTACAATGAATTGAAGAGAAGTATTGCAGAGGGAGTATCATGAACAAGGCAATGATTATACAGGAACTGAACATGGCAAGGGTTGCACATGAACGTTGGGTTAAAAGAGCCGAACACCTTGTCAGTGGTATGCCTGTAGACAAAGCGTTCATTCCTCTTGAACCCATGCTTTGTGGGTTTGGAGAGTGGTACTATGGGATGGTAGGCAGAACCCTCCGGTCAATGTATATCTTTACTCCTACCATGGCGACCATTGAAGCTTGTCATAATGAACTGCATCGTATCTATCATCGTATTTATGATATCTATTTTGAAAAGCCGAAGAAGCGTTCTTTTCTGGAGAAAATCATGATATTTAACAATAAGAGTATTACCAAAAAGGAAAAAAAAGAGGCAGACAGCTACCTGATGCTTCTTCAAGAGATCTCTGATGAGCTGATATACCACCTTGACAAATTGGAAAAAGCGGTTAGAGTTGCAGACCTTGTTGTACTTAAGCGTACACAAGGGGCACAGAAACATGCATAAAAGGTTTAGAACCCTCCACTGGGGTCAAATCCAAACCCTCCTCCAAAATCCGGTGTTCCGAAACTTTGTGTTGCAAAGCTTGGATCACTGTGCCCATGTTTGATCGATTCACTTCGCAGCATGGTAATATCCATCTTGGGATCGATCCCTTTTGGACAGACTGCTGTACATTCTCCACATAAAGTACAATCCCACACACCGTTTTGTTGTACGACATCGATGATGCTTTTGGCATCGCTCTCTCGTCCGTCCTCACTGTATCGGTAGGCACGTGTCAGTGCGAAAGGCCCCAGAAAATCCGGGTTGACCGCAAAGACGGGACAGGCGGAGTAGCAGCTGTCACACAGGATGCAGTCTGTCTGACGCTCAGTCTTGTGCTCATCTTTGGGAGTCAGGATTGTCTCTTTGTAGCTATGCAGCCAGCTTTGGCTTCGTACCAGCGTCTCCTTTGCCCGATCTTTGTCCACCTTGAGATCCCTTAGCACAGGATGATACTGCAACGGTTCGACCAGGTCTCCCTCTTTGACCTTGTAGGTACAGGCAAGCTCCTCCCGCCCGTTGACACGTACTGCACAGGTACCGCAGACCGAAGCGCGGCATCCGGCAGAGAAGGTGAGGGTGGCATCCTTTTGGGATTTGATCTCGTAGAGGGCTGACAACAGGGTCAGCCCCTCTGAAACGTCGAAGGATTCGATGCTTTTTTCTCTTTGGATATTTATCTGCACGATGAACTCCTTTGGAGGTCAAGTGAAGAGTGAGGAGTGAAGAGTGAGGAGTGTCGGTAAGCATTACGTTGCAATGCTTTTGTCTTTAAATTTTGAATTACAAACCCTAAATGCTTCATTGATCCTCCTTCTTCCACTGTAAAACAATATGTTTTCTAAACGCTTCATTCTCCTCTTCAAAACCGAGTTTGAAGTGTGCGCCGCGACTTTCGTCTCTTGCGATCGCTGCCGAGATGATGGTAGGAGCCAGCAGCAGCGTGTTTTGGAACTCGAGGTATTCGATGAGGTTTTGGTTGGTGTGGCGGCTTTTGTCGAAGAGTCCCATCTCTTTTTGTGCTACCTGCATGGCGATCACCGCTTCAAGTGCCTCGTTCAGACTGTCGTTGTGCCGTACGATCCCGACCTTTTCATAGAACAGTTTTCCCAAGGCTTCACGGTAGCTGTAGAAATTCTCTTCACCCTTTTTGGTAAAGAGTGCTTCGATGTGAGCACGGTCTTTGTTGCGCTGGGTATCGGCTGCGGGTTTGCTGCTCGCGTAGACGGCGTGTTTGTAGGCATTCTCTCCTGAAAATCTTCCAAAAGCGGTGATCTCTAGCAGTGAGTTTCCGCCTAGACGGTTGGCACCATGTACTTTGGCGTTAGAGCATTCCCCTACGGCAAAACATCCTTTGATGCCGTTGATCTCCAGTGCCTCATCCACGTCGATGCCACCCATCGTGTAGTGCGCCACCGGTTTGATGGGAATAAGATCGTGTGCAGGATCGACTCCTTCGTGCAGTTTGCAGAGTGCCACCTCCTGCGGGAGCAGCTCCATCAGCTTCTCCTCTCCTAGATGTCTCAGATCCAAAAAGACCTCATGCCCTGCTTGCATTTGTGTGAAGATGGCTCGTGCAACGATGTCGCGCGGTTTGAGTTCGTCGACAAAGCGTTCGCCTTTGTCATTGACGAGGTAACCACCTTCTCCTCGAGCACTCTCACTCATCAGGATACAGGAGTGTTTCAGCCCTGTGGGATGGAATTGGATGAACTCCATATCGCTCACTGCCCCGCCTGCACGCAGCACTGCTGCGATCCCGTCTCCAGTCGCACCATACATGTTGGTTGTGTAATTGTGGTAGAGTGCACCGTATCCTCCTGTAGCGATGATGACGGATTTGGCATCGATCTGCTTAACCTCTCCGGTACGGATATCCAGTAGTGTGACCCCTTTGATCGTCTCTTCGGGAACGATAAGGTTGAGCAGAAAATGCTCATCGAGAAATGTGATGCCCTCTTTGAGACAGGTGTCATAGAGGGTATGTAAGATCTTCAGTCCCGTATAGTCCTGTGCATAGCAGGCGCGTTTGGCAGAGGCACCGCCCATTTGGCGTTGGGCAACTGATATTAGTGAGGAGTGAGGATTTGTTTCATTTTGTGAAGCCTCTATTCTGGAAAAGGGAACTCCCAGTTTTTCCAACCACTCGATGGTTTGTGGAGCGTCGGCGCACATATGGCGTACCATATCCTCATCACACAGTCCGTGGGCGGACTTGATCGTATCGGCGATATGCAAGGAGATATGATCCTCTTCCACATTGCCCAGTGCCGCGTTGATGCCGCCTTGTGCCATAGAGGTTTGTGAGTTGGTGGGATACATCTTGCCCACTACAAGTACCGAAGCACCCGCTTCTTTGGCAGCAAGGGCAGCACTCAAGCCTGCTCCACCACTTCCTATTACCAATACGTCGACCACGCTTATTCCTTCAAGTAGGTTTTGATATTTTCTACAATACCTTCAAGAAGCTTTTTTCTCGCTTCGATGCTAGTCCAGGCGATGTGTGGGGTGATGAGGAGGCGCTCTTTGTGTTCGATCTGTAACAGTCTGTTGTTCGCGTCGATGGGCTCTTTTTCTAGTACATCCAGTCCTGCGTAGATCTCGCGTCTGTCCAGTTCGTAGGCAAGGTCGGTTTCGTTGATAATCCCGCCGCGTCCGAGATTGAGCAGGATCGCTTTTTCTTTGAGCAGGGGGAGATTGGTCTCGTTGATGAGGGCGTAGGTCTTGTCATTGAGTGGCGCATGGATGGAGATAATATCGCTGGTACTTAGCAATATATCCAGCGGCTGGTGGATATAGTCGGTATCGGCATGAGGACCGTTCACAGAGTGGTAAGCGATCGTCACACCGAATGCTTCGGCGACACGGGCGACTTCTCTGCCGATGTTTCCCAGTCCGATGATCCCCCACTTCTTGCCTGAGATCTCATAGAACGGGTGGCTGACATCGGTAAAGAGGCCGGAGATCGTCCAGCGCCCGTCCTGTACGACCTCATCATAGTATTTCAAGTGTTCAAGCAGATAAAAAAGCATCGCAAAAGTGTGTTGTACGACGGAGTTAGTGGAGTACCCCGCCACATTTTTGACGGTGATTCCCAATGCTGCGGCGGCTTCAAGATCGACATTGTTCGTCCCGGTTGCCGCGATGCAGACCAGTTCGAGCTTTGGAGCGTGCTGCATCATCTCCTTGGTCAGCACGACTTTGTTGGAGATGATGATATGGGCATCCTTGATGCGCCCAAGCGTTTCATCGGGGAGGGTGTTCTTATATTTAGTGACATCACCAAAGCGTTCAAGCACACTCAGATCAAGATCCTCTCCAAGTGTTTCCATATCCAGTATAACGATCTGTTTTCTCATATCTGTACTCCTTGTAGGGTGATGAGGATGGTTCTGCTGCCGGTATGATCCCGGTGCTCATAGAGGTAGATCCCTTGCCAAGTTCCTAACGCTAGTCTACCGTGACTTACCGGAATTGTCAACGATGTTCCCAGCAGCATATTTTTCAGGTGTGCAGGCATATCGTCACCTCCTTCATAGGTGTGGCGGAACTTAGGGTAGGTTTCGGGGATCATATCGTTCAAAAAGGTCTCCGCATCGCTGCGTACAGTGGGGTCGGCGTTTTCATTGATGCAGAGTGAAGCACTGGTGTGTTGCAAAAAGAGATGTGCCGTACCGATCGTGATCTCTCCGGCGATCTCCTCTTCGATCAGATCGGTGATGAGGTGCATCCCCCGTGAAAGAGGCGGAATGCGAAGCGTATACTGTTTAACAGTCACGGATCGCTTCTACGATCTGCGTAGCTTTGGTTTTGGCAGCCTTGACATCTTCATCGAGTACGAGACTGACCGCCATACGACGACCGATGTGGGATTCGGGTTTGCCGAAGATGCGCACGAAGCTGATGGCACTGAAGGCATCAGCGGGTACTTCGATCTTAGGAGTGTGACTCTCGCTCTTGGCTTTGTAGGCACCGCACGCACCCGCACCGTAGGTGGTGTA
>CAYPWA010000101.1:0-5085 GCA_964414325.1 uncultured Sulfurovum sp.
TCTTTTGAATTTTCTGTACGCATCATCAAAAGAATCACGTGGAGTAAGCTTGATTCCTGGCATAGTACGTCACCCCCTTCCTTATCAATATTTTTTGTGTGAGGTTGATTCCCAAACAAAAGCGATAAAATAGACGCGAATTATATCCAAGCAATTTTAATTTATGCTAAAATAGTTCTTATCAAGACCAAGGAGTGGTGATGCAAAAGGTGTTTACAGACTGTTATGCCCTTGACAAGCGCTGCTATGAGCAGTACGGGTTGAACGAAGATATTCTGATGGAGCATGCTGCACGGGGGATGGCGGACTATATCCGTGCGCATGTCAAGCCGGGAGCTTCCGTGCTCATTGTCTGTGGATCGGGGAACAATGGCGGTGACGGAATGGTACTTGCCAGGCAACTGCACGGGGAGTATGCCGTCTCTATCCATCTCCCTTTTGGTGTGAAGTCTCCAATGGCACGGCTGCAGTTGGAGCGTGCACGGAAGGTGGGTGTACCTGAGTCTGAGGAGGTGTATGAGGCGGAGGTGATCGTTGATGCGATCTTCGGTGCGGGGTTGAGCCGTATGCTCGATGCACCGACACAGGCATTGCTGCACAAACTCAATGCGTTTGACGGTCTCAAGTTGGCATGTGATCTCCCTACGGGGGTAGGGGGTGACGGGCAGCTGATGCCCTTGGCGTTCGAGGCGGATGTGACAGTGACGATGGGAGCGCTCAAGGAGTCGCTCTACCTCGATGAGAGCAAAGACGCGATCGGAGAGATCCGGTGTGTCGATCTTGGGATCAGCCGTACAATGTACGAGATGCCAAGCGATACCTATGTCCTGGAGCCTGCCGACCTGCATCTGCCTTCCCGTTTAAAAACATCAACACACAAAGGAAGCTTCGGGCATGCCGTACTCTTCTGCGGAGAAAAGGAGGGGGCAGGTATCATCGCGGCGACGGCGGCAAGCCGTTTTGGTGCCGGGTTGACCACGCTGGTGGTACACGAGCATCTTTCTCCGCCGCCTTTTTTGATGCACGCAACGGTTGTACCCTCCAATGCTTCGGCGTTGGCGATCGGGATGGGACTAGGCGGGCACTTTGAGCGGGAGTTTCTTGAGAGGTATGTCGTTGGGAGTCATCTGCCTGTCGTCCTGGATGCGGATGCTTTCCACTCAGAACTGTTGCTGCAGATCCTTACACAAAAGGAGCGTGAGGTGGTTATTACCCCTCATCCCAAAGAGTTCTGTGCAATGTGGGAACGGTTGACGGGAGAGAAGTTGGACGTTGATGCGGTACAGCAACACCGCTTTGAGATCGTCAGACGATTCAATGAAAAATACCCGCACGTCACCCTGCTGCTCAAAGGTGCGACTATGCTCATCATGCAAGAAGAGAGACTCTATATCAACCCCCTTGGAAGCGCCAAACTGAGCAAGGGAGGCAGTGGTGATGTCCTCAGCGGGCTGATCGTCGCACTGCTCGCACAGGGTTATACGGGGATAGATGCCGCCATACAGGGGTCACTGGCACTGACCGCTGCAGCCAAGCGCTATAGAGGGGCATCCTATACGATGCTGCCGACAGATCTGATCGAGGAAGTAGCCAGATTAGAGGCAATTTAGAGTACAATACTGCCATGAAAAGGATCGCGGTACTTTTTAGCGGCAGAGGGACGAACTTTGCCCATATTGTCAAGACCCTGCACGGTAAGGGGTATGAGGTGGTCGTGGCATTAACGAACAACCCCGAAGCGGAGGGGATTAAGGTCGCAAACAAAGCGGGTATCCCTCTTGCGATCGTCAATCCTACCGACTTTGAGAGCAGAGAGGCGTTCGATGCCGAGGTGGTGGCACGATTGCAGCCCTACGGAGCGGATCTGACGGTCTTGGCAGGCTTTATGCGTATATTGACCCCCATCTTTACCCAACAGGTTAGAGCGATCAATCTGCACCCCTCCCTGCTGCCCAGACACAAAGGGCTTCATGCGATACAAAAGAGCTATGAAGATGCGTACGAGGAAGGTGGCGTTTCCGTACACTGGGTCACGTCGGAGCTTGACGGAGGAGAGATCATCCTGCAAAAGCGCGTCTCCAAAAGAGGGCTCGATCTTCAAGCCTATGAACAGACCATCCGTACCATTGAGAAAGAGGCGCTCACTGAAGCGATCCGAAAGGTGCTCGGATGAAATACTACAACGACCAGAGCAACGAAGCTGCTGCAGCGTTGCTCTTTATGCTCTTTCAGATGGTGATGCTACTGATCGTCTATGGGATCGTCTATACGGCAATCGTCGGTGTGCGGGTAGCGATGCAGAAGTACGGGCTTGGGGTGGTGGTCTTCTCTCCTGAGATCATTGCATTGATCCTCTACCCGACGGTACTCTACCGCACACGCCGTATGTTCAAGGCCGGCAAGAAATTGCGTGCGGTCGCTTGGTGTATGGCGTGGGCATCTCTCATTATCGTGGTGCTCTATCTTCATCTTGACAGATTGACGACACTGTAGGTACGGCAGTGTTACGATATCTCCCCTCCAAACATCAGAAGGTACTGCGTCTCTCGCTGCCTGCGGCACTCAACTCTCTATTGGATATGTTGCAGGTGATCACCGATCTGGTGATGGTGGGACGACTCAGTGCCTTTGCCGTAGCGGCGGTAGGGCTGGGACTTCAGTCGCTGATGTTCGTTTTTGCAGTCTTGACGGTATTGCATGTGGGTACCTCAGCACTGCTTTCGCGTTTTGTGGGAGCAGAGCGTTTCAAGCGTGCTTCTTTGGGGCTCTCCAGTCTGCTTCGCTTCGCACTTTTTCTGAGCTTCCCGGTGATGCTGCTCTGGTATTTCCTTGCTTCACATATCTATATATGGTTTGGTACTGCATCGCAAGTAGCGGTATTGGGAGCGGACTATGTGCAGACCTTGACCTGGATGATGCCTTTTGTCTTTATGAAGCTTGTCTTTGTCGCGGCACTCAACGCCGCAGGCGATACAAAAACACCCATGAAGGTCAAGATCGTCTCTATTGTGCTCAATGTCGTTTTGAACTATCTGCTCATTTTTGGCGCATGGGGGTTTCCTGCACTTGGAGTGACGGGTGCTGCTGTAGGAACAGTGATCGTCAATATACTGGAGTTCGTGGTCTATCTCTGGCTCTATCTGAAACAGCGTACCCCCTACATACCGGTATGGTATCTTTCGAAGTCACTTCTGAAGCGCGCCTTGAAGGTAGGGATCCCTGCTTCGATCGAGCGGGCATTGACTTTTGGGAGTTTTATGCTCTTTACGGTCATTATCACCCATTACGGCACGGCGGCGCTGGCGGGGTATCAGATTGGTCTGCGTATAGAGGGTTTGGCGTTTATGCCCGGTATCGGTTTTACGATCGCGGCGATGGCACTGATGGGACAAGGGCTTGGTGCCAAAAGACCGCAGCAGTCCAAAGAGGATGTCCTGCTGGTGCTCAAGTATGCCTCGGGGCTGATGTTCTTCCTCTCTTTTTTCATGATCTTTATGCCCGAAAAGATCGTCCGGCTCTTTACCGATGATCTCCCCACCATCGAAGAGGCAAGCCTCTACCTGCGTATCGTAGGCATCTCCCAGATCCCTCTGGCTTTCAACTTCGTGCTCTCAGGAGCCTTACGCGGTGCGGGAGATACTAGGCACACACTGCGTATCAACCTCACCTCTTTGTGGCTGGTGCGCATTATTCCGGCATTCCTGCTTTCATGGTATTTCCACTCTATTCTGCTTGTCTATCTTGCGATGATCGCCGATACCTTTGTCAAAGCGGTATGGCTTTGGCTGACGTTTGACAAAGGGAAGTGGCAGAAGATCAAAGTATAGTCTTATCAAATAAAAATGATAAGAATGATATTTGTGTGACATTTATGTGATATAATTCGACTATCGAAATGGTAACAAAACCGTTATCAACTACTAGAAAATAACAAAGGAGCAACAATGTCATTACCTGAGACTATACCTGAAGAGCTGAAAGAGGTAGCAAGACCTGTACCGACACGCAATGAGATCAAGCTTGATCCCAAGCGTTATATTGTCAGCAAAACCGATACGACCGGAAAGATCGTATATGGGAACGACTATTTTACGGAGATATCGGGGTATAAAGAGAGTGAACTGATCGGACAGCCGCATAGTATTCTTCGTCATCCGGATATGCCCAAAGCGATCTTCTATCTGATGTGGAAGCACCTTAAGAACGGGCGTAATATTATGGCGGTCATCAAGAACCTTACCAAAAAAGGAGACCACTACTGGGTGACGACCGATTTTGACATCAAGCGTGACAGAGAGGGGAATGTACGCCACTATATTGCCTACCGTCAGGCAGCGCCAAAGCATGTTGTCAAAGAGATTGAATCTCTTTACAAGAAACTACTTGAGATAGAAGAAGATCTGGGGATGAAAGCTTCTATTGAATATCTTGAGGGATATCTTGAAGAGAGAAATATGAACTATGACCAGTTCATTGAAGGTCTTGCCAAGCCCAAAGGATTGGGTGCCATGTTCTTCGCAACGATGAAAAAACTCTTCTCCTAAAAGGTTTCAAATACTACCACTTTTCTATGCCAAGAGGCGTAGAAAGATAATGACTGGTTTTCCTTTCCGGTCTCTTTGATAGTCTCTTGCGTTGAGAGAATGTCTCCATATCCATATTTTCTGTTGATTCATACATTTTCCTATATCTTTTTCTCCCTGTAATAGTTTTGTATTGCTTGCTATGTTATAATGATGATCTAAGCACCAAAGTCACCACAAAGGAACAGACAGATGAGCAAAGAAACCAAGAGCCTTGATCAGCGGATCGAGCGTATCTACAAAATGGCAAAAGAACATTTCGGAGAGGTACGTTTTGTAGGGATTAAGCTTCATACCAAGATCGGTTGGGTTGCGAAGATACAGTTCGATGAATTTGAGTCGCTTGTGGCGGAGGGCGAGAATGCCGAGGTTGCACTGAGGAACCTGCGCAAGCGTCTCAAGAAGATCATTGACCGTTATAATATGGTGTGATGATGAAGCAAATGCTTCATCAGGTGAATAGTGAGGAGTGAAGAGTGAAGAGTGAAGGTATGCATTGCTT
>CAYPWA010000102.1:0-5052 GCA_964414325.1 uncultured Sulfurovum sp.
TATAAAAGTTTAACACAAGTGAGAAAAAATGCAAAATATCATCAAAAAGTTACTCTTGATGAGTCTGCTTTTGGGTACGTTCGCTTTCGGCGGTTTTAGCAGTGCGTTGAAAAAACAGAAGTTCCTCCAGCCCGAGGAGGCGTTCAAGATCAGTGCCGTACTCAAAGATGATCTGCTTCTAACCCGTATCAGCCTTGCTGACAAGATACACATCTACAAAGATGATCTCAAGTTCCGCATCGTCTCCCCCAAAGAGGTGATGCTCAACCCCGACCTGCCTCCCGCCAAGGAGTTCGACGGCGACAAGGTGTACGAGAAGGAACTGGTGGTAAAGATCCCTCTATCGCAGATCACCTCACAGGTCAAAGGGGATTACACCTTTGAAGTGGAGGTGGTCGGATGTTCCGATACGGGGATCTGCTATCAGCCGTTTAAGAAGCAGTTTACGTTCAAAGGGGAGGCGTTGGGATTCTTTGACAAGATCTCTGCCGCGCTCAAAGAGGGTAACGCCTCCAAGATCGCCGATCTTCTCTCCAATGAGAGCGGACTTTTTATTGTGCTGCTCTTTTTCCTGTTTGGTATCCTTCTCTCGCTGACCCCCTGTATCTTTCCGATGATCCCGATCCTTTCAAGCATCATCGTCTCTCAGCAGAAAGGAGATGAAAAGCCCAGTGTTGCCAAGGCATTCTTTACTTCGCTGGTCTATGTACTCTCGATGGCATTGACCTATACGGTCGTGGGGATCATCGCCGGCGTGGTTGGTGCGGATATCCAGACGGCGATGCAGAACCCGTGGGTGCTCACCGCTTTTGCAGCGATGTTCGTCGCACTGGCATTTTCGCTCTTTGGCTATTTCGAGATCGGTCTGCCTGCATCATGGCAGAGCAAGCTCAGCCGTGTAAGCGACGAAGCGGGTCAGAAGGGAGGCTTTGTAGGAACTGCCGTAATGGGGCTTCTCTCCGCACTGATCGTAGGACCGTGTGTCGCACCGCCACTTGCGGGTGCGGTGATCTTTATCTCCCATACCGGTGATGCCGTACTGGGAGGGCTGGCACTCTTTGTGATGAGTCTGGGGATGGGGCTTCCCCTGATTTTGGTGGGGATCGGTGCAGGCAAGTTCATGCCCAAACCGGGCGGGTGGATGACTGCCGTCTCACAGACCTTCGGTGTGATGATGCTGGGGCTGGCGATCTTTATGCTCGGACGTATCCTTCCTGACGGGCTAACGCTAATGCTCTGGGCGCTTCTCTTGATGGGAAGTGCACTCTATATGGGGGTGTTTGACGGCAGCGAGCGCAAGCCGGGGGCAAAAAAGCTTCTGCAGCTGCTGGCAGTGGTACTTATGCTTTACAGTGCGTCGCTTTTCATTGGTGCGCTCAGCGGGGCACACTCGATGTTTAGACCCTTTGAACGCTTCACCGCACCCAAAGGTGTCGCCGTTGCATCAGTAGAGAACAAAGCCTCCCACCGTGGCTACTCGATAGACCGATTGCTTAAAGAGGTGGCTGCCTCCAAGAAGCCTGTGGTCGTGGATTTCGGCAAGGAGAGCTGTACGGCATGCAAAGAGCTTGAGGAGATCACCTTCCCAGATCCGAAGGTACAAGAACAGCTCAAGAAGTTCACCTTTATCAAGGTCGATGTGACAGACAATACCCCTGAAGAGAAAGCACTGCTGAAAAAGTACGAGCTTTTCGGTACCCCCAATATCATCTTCTTCGACAAAGAGAACAACTACCTCCCAAGTAAGAGCCTGACAGGTTTCATCAAACCGGAGGATTTCGCCAAACATCTTGAGAAGACGGCGAAATAGCGATTTTGGCTATAATGTCAAAACAGATGCGGGGAAACCGCATACTTTAAGTATAGAACGGAACAACATGACACCTACCAAACCCCAAAACGACCACATTAAAATCGGCGAGATCAATACTCTTAAAATAGAACGGGATACCGACTACGGCTACTATCTGAGTGCTGCGGATGGTGAAGAGGTGTTGTTGCCCAATATCTATATCATGGAGGATGAGATGCCGATGGGGGCACTGCTGGATCTCTTTGTCTATACCGATAGTGAAGATAGACCGGTGGCTACGACCAAGATGCCCTATGCGAAACTGGGGGAATACGGCTACTTTACGGTGGTGGACTATAAAAGCTACGGAGCGTTTGTCAATTGGGGACTGCCCAAGGATCTCTTTGTGCCGCTCTCACAGCAGAAAGAGCATTTTCATATCGGCAAGAAGTACATCCTGCGTGTCTGTCTGGACGAGAAGACCGGCAGACTCTATGGGACACAGAAGATCGGCAAGTATTTCGAGCGTTCGCTCAAGGGGGTGCATCCGAATAAAAAGATGGAAATGCTCATCCTTGCCAAGACACCGCTGGGGTATAAGGTGATCGCTGACAACCGCTATGAGGGCATGCTTTTTGACAACGAGATCTTCGAGAAGCTCCGTGTGGGGGATCGCAAAGAGGGGTATGTCAAGACAATGCGCAAGGACGGTAAGCTGGATATGTCTCTGCAGCCCATCGGCAAAGCCGCCAAGATCAGCCGAGCAGAGGGAGTGATCCTGCAACTGCTCAAAGAGGCGGACGGAAGCCTGCCCTTTACCTACAAAAGCGATGCCGAGGCGATCGCCCAAACATTTGGGATGAGTAAAAAGAACTTCAAGCGTACCTTGACCTCCCTTATCGAGACGGAGCGGATCGAGCTGCTTGAAGATGCGATTAGGTTAAAATAAGGAGAAACAGATGCAATATATGATCGCCATAGCGATGACAGTCACACTTTTGTTCGGAATGGACGGTAAAGCGGTATTTGAAGCCAAGTGTGCCTCCTGTCATGAAGCCTATATCCCTCAGGCGAGGATCAATGAGAATATTGAGCAGAACAATACGCTTCTTCAGCTCAAAGCCCCTACACTTACCGAACTTTCGTTCCGTCTTAGGGATCAGGTGGGGGATCGTACGGCAGATACGGAGAGTCAGAAGATGGAGATAGAGGGGTGGTTAAGTGAGTTTCTCAAAGACCCCTCTGCACTCTCAAAAAGTATTCTCCCCGCCAAAACGCGCAAGATCTTCACTCAGATGCCTCCTGTCAAGATCGATGAGGAGGAGAGTGAGGCGTTGGCAGACTATATGTATGAATATGCCGAGAAGATGATGGTCGCACACGGTGTCAAGCGATACAGTTATGAGGAGGCGCTTCGTAAAGCCAAAAATGAAGGCAAGATCGTCTTGATCGAAGGGTATCTCCCCTATTGCCGCGGCTGTATCTGGATGGATCGTAATGTGATGGTCGAACCCAAAGTCAAAAAGGCGCTCAACAGAGATTTCGTACTGGTCAAAATGAATCTGCTTACCCAAAAGCTCCCGCTTGGGATGAAACGTCTGGGAACCCCCTCTTTCTACTTTATTGATCCAAAAGGACCTAAAGTGATCGATATGCTGGAGGGTACCGGTACGGTGGAGGAGTTCATGGCACTTCTGAAAAGTATGAAAGAGAGAGTTGTGAGATAATTGTATGTCATAATATCCTCATCTCTTTAAAAAGGAAACGATATGGATATGAATGATCTTTTCAGAATGGGTGCCGAGTTGATACAGAACAACAGTGATGATGCGACGACCGGGCTTGATATGGGTGATATCGCCAATGCTATCGGCGGACTACTTGGCAACGAAGAGGGAGGAATCGATCTCTCCGGTATCATGGCAAGTCTCTCTGAGAACGGTTTGGGTGAGATCGTAGGCTCATGGTTGGGCAACGGTGAGAACAAAGCGATCGACCCTGAACAGGTCAGTGCCTTGCTTGGCAGCGACAAAGTCTCTGCATTTGCACAGCAGCTTGGACTGGAAGAGGGGAGTGCGCTTCAGGCACTTGCCGATGCGCTTCCCAATGTGATCGATCAGGCGACCTCGGGTGAGAACAGCATTGTCGATCAGATGCTTGAGGGCATAGGCGGTGCGCAAGGTGCCATGGGGATGCTTGGCAAGATGTTCGGATAATAAGAAGGAGCGACCAAGCTCCTTTGAAATATTCTGACAATTTGACATACAATTGCTCTCTTCGTCTTATTTTGGCTACACTTCTTTTATGTATCGATTCTATTTTCTTTTTTTCATTCCGTTCATGCTCTGTGCCGTACCCTTCAAGGTCGCTTCCTATAATGTAGAGAATCTTTTTGACGCGATATCAGACGGTACGGAGTATGAGGAGTTCATTCCCGGAAGGCACGGATGGAATGCCCGTATGTTTGAAAAGAAACTTGCCCATACCGCAGAGGTGATCTGTGACCTTGATGCGGATATCATCGGTCTGCAGGAGGTAGAGAACAAGAACGCTTTTGATGCCTTGAGAAAGGTGCTCAAGCGTGTAGGGTGCGGGTATCGCTACGGTGTGATCACACATAAAAAAGGGGCACCCATACAGGTGGCGCTGCTCTCCCGTTTTCCCATCACCCAAAACCGAGAGATAGAGGTCAGCTATGCCCCGCGCGTGCGCAATATCCTCGAAGTGACGCTCAGGATCGAGGGACGACCGTTGACACTCTTTGTCAACCACTGGAAATCCAAGAGCCGCAGAGGATATGAGAGCAAACGGATTGCCTATGCCAAAGCCCTTGCCAAACGCATCGCCACCATGCCCTCCTCGAAGGAGTATATGATTCTGGGCGATCTCAACAGTGATTACCGTGCCCATCTGACACTCCCCAAACGGCTGGATGATACCAACGGAAGAAGGGGGCTGACCCATCTGCTGCATACGGTGGAGGGGACAAGACATCTTGGTGTCTCGGAGTTGAAACACTATCCACATAGCCACTACGATCTCTGGCTGGAGCTTCCCTACAGAGATCGCTGGAGTCATAAGTTCTACGGGCACAAAAGTACGCTCGACCATATCCTGCTGCCTGCCTCGATGTTTGACGGCAAGGGGATAGACTATGTCAGCGGCTCCTTTGGTGTCTTCAAGCGAGACTATCTATTCAGCAAGCAAGGGTATATCAACAGTTGGCAGCTTAAAGCGGGTAGGCATACCGGCAAAGGCTA
>CAYPWA010000103.1:0-1525 GCA_964414325.1 uncultured Sulfurovum sp.
TAATACTGCCGGCTACGCTGGTGGGAATGTAGGTCGCTGCCACTTTGAGGTTTTTCTTCTTAATTATCACTTTCGATTTACTTCACAAAACTTTTTTCAATATACTCCAAACTCTTTTGACAATCATTTAGTTGTGTTTTACCCTTCATTACTCATTACTCATTACTCATTACTCAACGCTTTTTCGCTAAAATACCCTAAATTATTTACAGGATATCATTATGTCTAAAAAGATCGCTTCGGCACGTATTTCGGCAGAGAGCTCCAGACTGCTTCAGGAGTTGAACAACTCTTTACCGTTTGACAAAGTACTTTATAGAGAAGATATCGAGGGATCACGTGCACATGCCTATATGCTCAAGGAGCAGGGGATCATCTCTGATGAAGATTATGTGAAGATCGATGCAGGATTGGCGGAGATCCTTGATGACATTGAGAACGGAAAACTGAAACTTGACGGTGATGATGAAGATATCCATATGGCGATTGAGGGTGAACTGACACGTCGTATCGGAGATGCGGGTAAGCGTTTGCACACCGCACGCAGCAGAAACGATCAAGTGGCACTGGATTTTAGACTCTATGTGCAGAACAACACAAAGGCGATCGCTGCTTTGCTGTTGGAGAATATCAAAACACTTGTGGATGTCGCAAAGGAGAATGCCGATGTGATGCTTCCAGGTATGACACATCTTCAGCATGCACAGCCGATCAACTTCGGGTATCATATGATGGCGTATGCCAGTATGTTTAAAAGGGATTATGAGCGTTTTATGAGCTCTTACAGACGTAACAATCTCTCACCCATCGGATGTGCCGCCTTGGCAGGTACCCCACATCCGATTGATCGTCAAATCACTTCAGAGAGACTGGGGTTTGATGCGCCGACACTGAATTGTCTGGACACGGTAAGTGATCGTGATTTTGCACTGGAGATCCTCTTTAACATTGCGACGATGATGATGCATATGAGCCGTTTGAGTGAAGAGCTGATCTTGTGGAGTGCAGCTGAGTTCAAGTGGGTGACATTGAGTGATCGTCACGCAACAGGAAGCTCCATTATGCCACAGAAGAAAAACCCGGATATTCCTGAACTGCTTAGAGGAAAAACTGGACGTGTCAATGGTAATCTTGTCGCACTTTTAACTGTCATGAAGGGATTGCCTCTTGCTTATAACAAAGATATGCAGGAGGATAAAGAGGGTGTCTTTGACTCTGTCAGAACAGCACTGCTGAGTCTGCAGGTGCTCAATGAGATGATCGCTGATATGACAGTCAATAAAGAGGCGATGGAGGCTGCCTGTATGGTGGGGCATCTAAGTGCAACAGATCTGGCAGACTACCTTGTCAAAGAGCAGGGACTTCCCTTCCGTGATGCGTATCATATTACAGGGAGTGTCGTGAATCTTGCAGAGGAGAAGGGTGTGGACATTTCCGAGTTGACATTGGATGAGCTCCAGAGTATTGATGAGCGTATCGGTGAAGGGGTGATCGCACTGCTTGATATCCGTGCCTCGATGAATGC
>CAYPWA010000103.1:1625-4965 GCA_964414325.1 uncultured Sulfurovum sp.
CTTGACTGCAAAGAGATCACACCGGTAGAGTATTTTGCTACGGGGATCATCGGATGTACCGGGATCGATCTGGTGGTGATGGCGGAGAGGGATGGTTATGTTGTAAATAACTATTCTGTCAGGGCGGAGATAGAGCGTCAGACGGAAGTGCCGATGAAGTTCGCTTCGATGCATATCATCTATACGTTTGAGGGGTCGTTCGATGCAACAAAGGCAAAGCGCTATATCCTGGCGTCTCTTGAGAACTACTGTACGACGGTCAACTCAATCCGGGATTCTGTCAAGATCACCTATACGATCATCTATAACGGTACAACCATTGCAGACAAAGAGTCGATTGCTTCAGGTGCGGGAAGCATTGAAATGGATGACGGCTTTGGCGGGGCGTGCTGCTCTTAGTCCGTTTTGCTATAATCCGTTCAAATTTCTGCGAACGGATTACCTATGATACAACTTACGGCACTTTCCAAAAGTTTTGGCGGTCAGACGCTCTTTAGAGATGTCAACCTCAAACTCACCAAGAATCAGAAGATCGGATTTGTCGGTCGTAACGGATCGGGGAAATCGACACTATTTAGGATGATACTAGGTGAGGAGAGTGTAGATGGAGGAGAGATCTCCATTCCAAAGAACTACCGTATCGGAGCGCTCAAACAACATCTTGTCTTTACGGAAAAGAGCGTGCGTGAAGAGTGTGCACTGGTGCTTCCAGAGGATGAGCAGTGGAACTTCTATAAAATCGAAAAACTTCTTTTTGGGCTTGGGTTTAGTCAGGAGGATCTGGATAAAGACCCTTTGAGCTTTTCGGGAGGGTATCAGATCCGAATCAATCTTGTAAAATTGCTGGCAACAGAGCCGAATATGCTACTGCTTGATGAACCGACAAACTACCTGGATCTTCCTTCGCTTCGTTGGCTCAAAGGCTTTATCCGTACTTTTGAAGGTGAGGTGATCCTTATCACCCACGATCGTGACTTTATGGATGCGGTGGCAACCCATACGATGGGGATACAACGTAAAGGATTGCGTCTCATCGAAGGGAATACGCATAAATACTATGAGACATTGGCACTTGAAGATGAAACCTATGAAAAGACCAAAGCCAATCAGGAAAAGAGACGCAAAGAGCTTGAAGAGTTCGTAGCGCGCAACAAAGCCAGAGCTTCGACGGCGGCAATGGCTCAGTCTAAGCAGAAAGAGCTTGACCGTATGGGAGAGATGGAAGTACTGGAGAGTGAACGAAAACTCTCTTTCGGTTTTACCTATGCCCCGACACCGGCAAAGATTCTGTTGCGTGCAGAGAAAATAGGGTTTGGGTACGATCCCAAACAGCCGTTGTTCAAAGATCTCAGTTTTGTGCTGGAGAGTGGTAAACGTATTGCGATCATAGGAAAGAACGGCAGGGGGAAATCGACACTGCTGAACACGATCGCAGGAGAGCTCACCTTGCAGCAGGGAAGTATGGATTATCACCCCTCTGTGAAGTTTGCCCATTTTGGACAAACCAATATTGAGCGTCTCAATACGAAGGCAACGATTGTTGAAGAGATTGCTTCAGTAGGCAAGGAGATCGGTATCCCTCAGGCTCGTACGATCGCGGGAGGGATGATGTTTTCCGGAGAGTTGGCGGACAAAAGGATCGAAGTACTCTCCGGTGGTGAGCGCAGCCGGGTGATGCTTGGAAAGATCATTGCAACTCCTGCTAACCTTCTCTTTCTCGATGAACCGACCAACCACCTTGATATGCACTCTATCGATGCGCTTGCCGATGCGATAGAATCGTTTGAAGGGGCGCTGATGATGGTGACACACTCTGAGATGCTGTTGCGCCGTTTGGCAGATGCGTTGATCATCTTTCACAAGGGGGGTGCGGAGTATTTTGAGGGTGGGTATGATGCATTTTTGGAGAAGATCGGGTGGGAAGAAGAGGAACAGACTACTCAGAAAAAACTAAAGCCCAAGATAGACTATAAAGAGCGTAAGCGCCAGCGTAAAGAGCTGATACAAGAGCGCAACACGTTGCGTAAACCCTTCTCCAAAGAGATCCAGCTTAGTGAAGAGAGAATAGAAGCACTCGAAGAGGAGATAGAGGTAAAGAACGAAGTACTGGAGGCAGCGTCACTCAAAGGAGATACCGGTATGATCATCGAACTCTCCAAAGAGATCGGTGTGCTGCAAGAGGAGGTTGAAGCGTGGTTTGAACGGTTAGAGGTCGCATCCTTGGAGGATGAAAGGATCGTTGCACTTTATGAGGAGAAACTGGCTGCGCTGGAAGCATAGACTTCCGGCAACAGTCTCTCTTGGGATAGCGATAAAGAGATCAGAGACTTTTGTGCGGATCTTCGTGCTGATGGTTCCAGACGAGTCTGCCTCCGCCAAGGATATGGAAATGCAGGTGCGGGATCTCCTGCCCTCCGTCCTCTCCGTTATTGGTGATCAGACGGTATCCTGTCTTATCTAGCCCTGTTTTCTGTGTGACCTCTTGAATAAAAGCGGTCATCTCCGCCATCATCTCCGGCGTGGCATCCTGAAAGCACTCCACATGCTGCTTTGGAATTGCCAGGATATGAATGGGTGCTTTGGGGTAGAGGTCGTGGAATGCGAGGAATTTTTCATTCTCGTGCACGGTATTATTGGGGATCTCCCCTTTGACGATCTTGCAGAATATACACATGGTTCTGTCCTTTGATGCGTAGTGTTATCGGGGCAATTATAACACACTAAACCCCACTGTTAGCAAGTTTTGGATAAAATCACGGCAATTATTATGCGATAAATGGAGCATTATGGAAAATTTGGAAGCAAAGATACTTCAGGCCGATTCGCTTGAAGCGCTGGAAAAGGTACGTATCGAGCTCTTTGGTAAAAAAGGGATCCTTGCTGCCGAGTTTGCGAAGATGAAGGATATCCCCGGTCCCGAGAAAAAGGCATTTGCCGAAGGGCTCAACAAGCAAAAAGCGGCACTGCAGGAAGCGTTTGATGCACGATATGAGGTGCTGAAATCCGAAGAGATCGAGCGTATGCTCAAGAGTGAAGCGATCGATGTCTCACTCTACGGTACGCTTGCACAAAAGGGCGCACTGCATCCTGTAATGGAGACGATGGACAAGATCATCGACTACTTTGTCGCGCTTAACTTCTCCGTGGAGAGTGGAGGGATGGTCGAAGATGACTTCCACAACTTCGAGGCACTCAATCTTCCCAAGTATCACCCCGCACGAGATATGCAGGATACTTTCTACTTCAAGGACGGTGGACTGCTGCGTACACATACCTCACCTGTACAGATCCGTACGATGCTCAAGGAGAAACCGCCTATCAGGATGATCGCTCCGGGTTC
>CAYPWA010000104.1:0-4948 GCA_964414325.1 uncultured Sulfurovum sp.
TGTCACCAGCGGGATGAAGCTCTTGCCGTGCAGACCGAACTTGTGGAAAAAGCCGTCCAGCAGGAACGCCACACGGCTCATGTAGCCTGTGGTCTCCAGCAGGGCGATCCCGATAAAGAGGATGACGATGTTGGGCAAGAACATGATGACTGCGCCCACGCCGGAGATCATCCCGTCAGCGACCAGTGAGGCAAGTTCTCCGTTACCCAGCAGTTCGCGTGTGCGATCTGCCAGCCAGACAAAGCCCGCATCGATCCAGTCCATGGGGATGTTGCCCAGCTCGAAAGTCAGCTGAAAGAGCAGCCACATGAAAAAGAGGAAGATCGGCACGCCCAGCCATTTATTGATAAGCAGGTTGTCGATCTTCTGGGTGAGGTTTTTCGCACGCATCGATTTGATGGACATTACCTCCATCTTCGCCCCTTTGGCAAAGGCGAAGTGCTCATCGGCAAAGATCTCATCGAGGTCTTTTGTGCCGTAGTGCAGATAGATATGCTCCAGTGCGTCTCTCAGCAGTGGAAGCAGCTCGATCCAGATGGGTTCATCGTGCATCTTTTTGTAGACCTCTTCATCCTCCTGGAGGAGCCTGACGGCAAGATGACGGTAGGGAAGGGTGCTTTTGTAGCGTTTTTCTTCGAGGAAGTGTACGATACGATCGATCTCCTCCTCGATGGGATCGGCGTAGATCACCTTGGCGGTGGTCTCGGGCTTCTCATAAACTTCTACGATAGCATGTTTGAGCGCTTCTATCCCCTCTCCGGTAGAAGCGGAGGTTTTGATGACGGGGACACCGAGGATCGCAGAGAGCTGTTTTTCGTCGATCTCGATCCCTTCTTTTTGTGCTTCATCGATCATGTTGAGCGCGACGATCACCTTGCGTCCGGTCTCCAGAAGCTGGGTGGTAAAGATAAGGTTGCGCTGGAGGTTCGTCGCATCGACGACATTGACGATGAGGTCGTACTCGTCACTCATCAGAAAGCTTTTAGTGACCTTCTCTTCGATAGTGTACTCGGTGAGCGAATAAGCTCCGGGAAGGTCGATGATATGTACCTCATAGTCCTTACATGCCGTTTCGTCACAAAGATTGAAGATCACCTCGGTCTTGTCCACCGTGACACCGGAGAAGTTGCCCACTTTGAGCTTGGCGTTGGAGATAGCGTTGATGAGGGAGGATTTCCCGACATTGGGCTGCCCCGCAAGGGCGACGACGATCTTTTCCATCGATTAACTATCCTTATCTTGCAATAAAAGTTTTAAAAACAAAATGAAAATTGTTATCATTTAGTTTTGTATGAGAAATATACGCCTGTTTTGCTTAAAGGGAGTTAAAATGTGGGTAGAGTTGAAAAATTTGGAAAAAGAAAGGGCAGTGTGCAGGGCGGGTGCCCTGCAAGAGTGTTACAAGTTTGGATTAAAACTTGTAAGTCAGGTAAAGCTGTACTTCGTCTGAAGTGTCATCAACTGTGGAAGTTGTAGTTCTAGCATTTACTGGATCTGGTCTAAATGTTGTAGTTGTCTGCGTATTGATATATGCAACTTGGACATTGAGACCCGCAACATCTGTACCTACAACTACTGTGACTTCATCAAGATCTACAGTGTCGTTGAACCATGTAACCTGTGTACCTCCAAGAGGAGCCAAGAACTCTTTTGCATCTTTGATGCTTGTATATTGTGCAGAGAGTGTTGTGTTTTCAAAGATAGAAACATTTCCTACATTATAGTTTGCACCGACTGCAACAGTCTGAGCTCCTGCTTGACCTACATAACCGTAGTTCCACCATGCTTCTGTGTAGAGTTTTGACTGTCCTGAGTGTTTCGCGCTGTTACCCCAGCCCGCACCACTTAGCATTGTTGCTGTGTTTGAGATGGAGATGGCAGTTTTGTTTGCTGCAACATCATCAACATCAGAGTATGCTGCCCATACATTGAGGTTCTCCATAACATCATACCCTGCTTTAACAGCCCATGCAGAAGAGTCTTCATAGATGTTGCTCAGAGGAGTTGTTGACAGGTATGTATTTGTTCTGCTGTTGAGAACATTGTCGTAACCGATCCATGCATACTGTGCGCCAAGTGAGAAGCCAGCGATCTTTGTGTCGGCCTGTGCCCATACTGCCTGTGCTACATCAAGTACATCGTAGTACCAAAGTTGTGCAGTTACATCGGAGATCGTTGCGATTGCTGCGACTGCTACCGCACCTTTGTCGATACCAAGTACAGGGAAGTATCCGCTTGCACCTGTGAATCCACCAGCAGATGCTTCACCGGAGTATGGGCTTGCTCCAAATCTTACTGCAGAAGTGTAAGCACTGTTTACACCATCAAATGTAGTAATTCTTGGTCCGTTACCGTTACCGTCATACACATAACCGGCAACCAGTGTTACATTCTCAACAGGCTTGACAAGTGCTACAGCAGCGTCAAAAGTGTTTGGTGCAATGCTCCAAGTTTCAGAGAATGCAAGAGGTGTGTCAAGTGCTTGACGACCGATGACAGTTGTCAGTGCACCGTCAAACATCGTACCTGTAATGTTCAGTGTATCGATCCAGAGAGCATCACCTACACTTGTTACAGGGAGTCCAAGCGGATCAGCATTGGCACCTGCAAGAAGCCATACACCGGAAACAACAGAATCATCACGACCAAGTGTTACTAGCCCTGTAAGACCCATGTTGACTTTCCAGTTGCTGTTGATCGCGTATCCGATATCTGCTGAGATCGCACCTTGGCCTTCTGCATTTGCTTGATCCCAAATAGAAGAACCAATGCCAGGGATCTGTTGTAGCGTAGTAGGATTATACGATGGATATGCTGTGTGTGTTTTATAGAAAAGCTTCGCATCTCCACTGAAAGACCATGGAGAAGTCTCAACTACCGGAGCCGGCTCAACAGGAGCGATGTCCCCACCTGCGAATGCAGTACTTGCTGCAACAGCAGCGATCAAACTAAGTTTTGTAAACTTCATGTTTTTTCCTTTGTATTGTTTTTACGAAGCAATGATAACATAAAGATTAATAGAAAGTCAATGAATTATTAATATTTTTTGCTAAAAAGATGAAAAAGTCTCTTTTTTGTCGTCAAGATTATGGTACCGGATCGGCTGTAATGCTCTGTTTTAGGGGGTGTGAGGGAATGATAAGCATTTGTTAAAAATTAATGGATAGTAAATACGCACCCTACATTTTGATACTTTGTAGGAACATATCTGGGGTGGCTATACGGATCGTATGCAGGTTTTTGTAGTCTTTGGTATTGTGTGTGATCAGGTAGTCGCACTCAAGCTGAAGCGCCATTGCGTACTGCAGCGCATCTTCGTAGTCTCTCATCTTCAGTTTGTTGGCAATGGTGATCGTCTGTGCGTTCATCGGTGCGATATTGAGATGTTTGGAAATCTCCGAAAGAAAGGACTTGATCAATGACGGGTCGTGCGCCTTTCTGCATATATAATGTATGTTATTGACGGTGATGGGTGCGATGAAGCCTTCTGCCAGTCCGTTCTCGCAGAGTTTATAGAGATTGAGAGCGTTTTGGGCGAACGGCTCTCTGTCCAGCAGGATATCGATGAAAAGATTGGTATCGAGAAAGAGTCTCATTGATATTTCTCTTGTAGATAGGAGGCTCTACTCTCTTTATAGGAGGGGTCGATCTCACTTTCGGAGAGACTCCCCTTGAATCGTTCCAGAGCGGAAGGCAGGGTGTCGATGTCGGTTCGGTGAAGATCTCGGTCGGCATCTTTTTTCATCTTGAGAAAGTCTTCATACGATATGAGTACGGCAACCGGTTTGTCTCTTTTGGAGATGATCACCTCCTCTTTGCCTCTATTGGCAATGGAGAGAAGGCTTGAAAATTTTGATTTTGCATCGGCGACATTGATGATCATGGTGATCCTTTATGGTCATTATGACTATATTGTAACCATTTTAACAAAAGATGTCAAGTAGGGTGCGCATACCTGTCCACCCTACATCTGCATATGTTTTATAAAATCCCTTACATATTCATATCCGGAGTAGAGTGTGAGTGCTACGGCGAGCCAGAGAAGCATGGTGGCGCCGGGCCAATGCATGAGGAGGAAGCCGATGGCGATCATCTGGACGACGGTCTTGACCTTGCCCATCCATGAGGCGGAGATGTCCAGTCCCTGTGAGACAGCCGAGACGCGTAGTCCGGTGATGAAAAGCTCCCGTGTGAGGATAAGAAAGATCGCCCAGGGCGATGCGACACCCTGCATCATGAGACCTAAAAAGCCTGCAAGGGTGAGCATCTTGTCCGCCAGCGGGTCGAGGATGCTGCCCAGTACCGTCACCTGATCGAAAGTGCGGGCGATGTAGCCGTCGAAAAAGTCGGTGGCACTTGCCACCACAAAGATAAAAGCGGCGAAGTAGTTGAGCCAGCTTGGATGGATGCCTGCAAAGAAAGAGGCATCCTGATTGACAAGGAAGAGGAACATCAGGGGTGCGAGCAGCAGACGGATAAAGGCGAGGAGGTTGGGGATATTGAATGATCTTTGAAATGAAACATTATTCATGATATATGATATACCTTCATTTTAGTGTTTGTCACCTTTTTCTTTTTGTACTACGACAAAAAGACAAGAAATCGCCCGACCGAAGGGACAAGTACCCTTGGGTCAACCAAAAAAAATGCATGGTGAGGTCAGCTTATCTTTATCGTGCTTATTGTGTATGATATCACTGCAGGGGTGTCCCTTGTGGGTACCCGCCATATAAGTCTATGTCCGTATCTAACGGTTCGGGCAACCACAAGGGGTTGCACCTACGGAAATATTGATAGTTTGTAATAACTCTATCTAAACGTCGTCCCGCCGTCCACGACGATGGTCTGTCCAGTAATCCAGCTTGCATCCTCGGTACAGAGGAAGTAGACTGCGCCGGCGAGATCTTCGGGGCTTCCCATGCGATCAAGCGCGGAGCGTTTGAACGTT
>CAYPWA010000105.1:0-4929 GCA_964414325.1 uncultured Sulfurovum sp.
TCAAAGAGAACATCACCAAGCCCGTCGTTGCTTTCATTGCTGGTCAGACTGCGCCAAAAGGCAAGAGAATGGGACATGCCGGTGCAATCGTCTCCGGTTCTGCGGGTACAGCACAGGAGAAGATGGATGCACTTGAGGCGGCAGGCGTAAAAGTCGTTGTCTCTCCTGCCGAGATCGGTAAAGCGGTCAAAGAGGTTCTCTCCAAGTAAACCTCTTCTTCATGGTGGGCAGGTATGCCCACCCTACACATTTGTTGCACTTCTTTATGTTACACTCCCTCCATCACAAACCATATCAAAGGTAACGAAATGACACAAACCTTCCAAGTACAGAATGTCAAGTGTGGCGGATGTGCCCATACACTCAAAGAGAGGCTTACCCCTATTTTTGGCGAAGTCACGGTGGATCTGAGCAAAGAGCCCAGAGAGATCACACTTGAGATAGAGGATGATCAGCAGGAGATACTTGCCAAAACCCTCCGCTCCATAGGCTATCCTCTGGTTGGTGAGGAGATGGGGTTTGTCGAAACAGCAGGGGCAAAAGCAAAAAGTTTTGTCTCCTGTGCGATCGGAAAAATAGGGCAATAAAAGGGTGAAATCTGTTGCTTCAAATGGTAACAAACCCCCTTATACTACCAATAATTCAAGCTTATTCATAGCAACATTACAAAAAGTAAGCTATCCTTTACTTAGTGAATAAGGGGTATCCCTCATAACCTGGGTTCGTCGGAATATCTGCTTCATATCGATATTCCGTCGAGCTCAGGTTAGTGATCTCACGAACAACAACTTAAAAATAAGGGGAAAACATGGCAGTAATGACAGCTCCAGCTAACACGCCTGTTTGGGTAAATACTGACAGATGTAAAGCATGTGATATCTGCGTGGACTCTTGTCCTGCAGGTGTTCTTTCTATGAAACCGGATCCACACTCTACACTGGGGGCGAACATCGAGATCGTATTTGCAGATGCGTGTATCGGATGTAACGAATGTGAACTTTCATGTCCTGACTTCGCCATCTATGTGGCAGAGAAGAAAGAGTACAAGTTCGCCAAGCTGACGGACTCGGCAAAAGCGAGACAAGAAGCAATTGAACAGAACGGGTATCGATTACCTGATGATTGGAAGGAGGCATAATAATGGCAGGTGGTGATAAAGTAGTAATCAACGAAAGAGGAAACAGAGAGATCGTCATGATCGGTAACCACTTGGCAGCACAAGCTGCTGTTGACTGTGGTTGTAAGTTCTTCGGCGGATATCCTATTACCCCTTCTTCGGAAGTGATGGAGTATATTTCTGATGTACTTCCTGCAGTAGGCGGTACATGTATCCAGATGGAAGATGAGATCGCAGGTATTGCGGTAGCAACAGGTGCAGCGATGTCCGGTGTTCGTGCTATGACAGCGACATCAGGCCCCGGTATCTCTCTGAAAGCGGAGAACCTTGGTCTGGCTCAGATGGCGGAAGTGCCTTTGGTTGTTGTAAACGTCATGAGGGGAGGACCTTCTACTGGTCTGCCTACACGTGTTGCACAAGGGGATATCAACCAGGCGAAGAACCCGAGCCACGGTGACTACAAGTCCATTACCGTTTGTGCCGGTACACTTGCAGAGTGTTATACCGAAACAGTCAGAGCGTTCAATCTTGCCGACAGATTTATGCAGCCGGTGATCGTATTGCTCGATGCGACACTTGGACTGATGCATGCCAAGGCAGAGATCCCGTCACTTGAAGAGGTTCAAAAAAGTATCGTACCAAGAAAGAAATTCGAGGGTGATCCCAAAGATTACAAGCCTTACGGTGTGGCACAGGATGAGCCTGCGGTGCTTAATCCTATGTTCCAGGGGTATAGATATCACTTTACAGGACTCCATCATGATGCTATGGGCTTCCCGACAGAAGAGATCGAGACCTGTAGAAAGCTGATCGACAGACTCTTTAGAAAAGTCGAAGAGCACAAAGATGAGATCGAGAGCAACGAAGAGTATTTGCTCGAAGATGCAGATATCCTGCTGATCGGATACGGTTCCGCATCTCTCTCCATCAAAGAGGCAGTACACAGACTAAGAGAAGAGGGGATCAAAGCGGGTATGTTCAGACCGATTACGATCTGGCCAAGTCCTGAAGATAGACTTTATGAACTCGGACAGAAGTTCGACAAAGTACTTTCCGTAGAGCTTAACCAGGGACAGTACCTTGAAGAGATCCAAAGATGTATGGGAAGAAAAGATATCCAGAAGTTGACAAAGACCAATGGACGTCCGTTCTCACCACAAGATATTATTGATAGAGTGAAGGAGGTATTCTAAGATGGCATTTAACTATGATGAGTATTTGAGACTGGAAAAGATGCCAACACTGTGGTGTTGGGGATGTGGGGACGGTATCGTCCTTAAGGCGTTCGTAAGAGCAGTTGATACACTGCAGATCCCAAAGGACGACATTTGTGTCGTCTCCGGGATCGGATGTTCGGGAAGATTCTCTTCGTATGTTGATTTTAACACGATCCATACGACACACGGAAGAACACCCGCATATGCAACAGGGGTGAAGCTTGCAAACCCTGACAAAACAGTTGTCTGTGTTACGGGTGACGGTGATGCTCTGGCGATCGGTGGTAACCATACGATCCATGCGGCAAGAAGAAACATTGATATCACGTTCATCGTTATTCAGAACTTCATCTACGGTTTGACGAACTCTCAGACATCTCCGACCACACCACAGGGAATGTGGACGGTAACGCAGAAGATCGGTAACATCGATCCTGCATTCGATGCGTGTAGACTTGTCGAGGCGGCAGGTGCATCATTCGTTGCGAGAGAGTCTGTCACCAAGCCTAAAAAACTGGAAAAAGTGATCGTAGAAGCACTCAAACACAAAGGGTTTGCCTATGTCGATGCACTGACGAACTGTCACATCAACCTCGGACGTAAGAACAAGATGGTCTCTGCAATGGAAACACTTGATTGGATCGACTCTATCACACTTCCTCAGAAGAAGTATGAAGCGCTCTCCGAAGAGGAGAAGAAAAAGTTCCTTCCTACCGGTATTCTGAAGCAGGATAAAGAGGCAGATGAGTACTGTGATCTCTATAAGAGAATTCAAGAGGCACACCAAGGCAAGCGTGCGAAGATCACTCGCGAAGAGTTCGATAACAATATCACTATCTAACAAAGGAAGCAAAATGGCAAGAGACGTATTGAGATTTACGGGTGTCGGTGGGCAAGGTGTACTCCTTGCCGGTGAGATCTTTGCTTCTGCGAAGATCAACCTTGGTGGTTACGGTGTCAAGACTGCGACATATACATCACAGGTACGTGGTGGTCCGACAGTCGTTGATATTCAGCTTGATGATGAGGAGATCTGGTATCCGTTCGCGATCGACGGTCAGATTGACTTCATGCTTTCTGTGGCGGATGTCAGTTATCAGCTCTTTAAGAACGGTGTGAGAGAAGGCGGAACGATCGTTGTCGACCCTTTCCTTGTACATCCTACAGAAGAGGATAGAAAGAAGTGGAATATCGTTGAGATCCCCATTATTACTATCGCAAAAGAGGAAGTCGGACTGGTACTGACACAGTCAGTTGTTGCACTGGCGATCGCCAATACCTATCTTGATCTCATCCCTGAGGATGTGCTGATCGAGACCATGCTATCCAAAGTACCGAAGAAGTTCCATGAAGCGAACCTCAAGGCATACGAGCTTGGTAAAAAATATGCACTCGAAGCGATAGAGAAAGCAAAGGCGGAAGCGTAAGAAACCGCTTTGGATGCGGATATCTCCGCATCTGTCCCCACTTTTCATTTCCCTCTATTTATAGTATAATCACTCAAAAAGCAGTGAGACAATGAACTACCAATCCATTCTTGAAGAGATCTATGATGAGATACAGCCTCAACTGCAAAAAGGCAAAGTAGCGGACTATATCCCGGCATTGGCAGCCGTACCCAAAGGGCAGTTTGCGATGACGCTGACACTGGAGAACGGAGAGACCTTTTCGGTAGGAGATCATACAAAACGATTTTCGATACAAAGCATTTCCAAAGTCTTTACCTTTACCCTCGCACTGAGTCAGTACAGTAAACGGCTCTACAAGCGTGTCGGGGTAGAGCCTTCGGGTAATCCGTTCAACTCACTGGTACAACTGGAGTATGAGAACGGTATCCCCCGTAACCCTTTCATCAATGCCGGAGCGATCGCAGTGACAGATGCATTGGTCAGTCACTACCAAGATGAGTATCGTGCACTGGAAGTGATCCTCAATTTTGTGCGTCAGATCAGTGATGAACCGGGCATCACTTTCGACCATGAGGTTGCCAATTCGGAAATGGAACACGGTGATCGCAATCTGGCACTGGCAAGACTGATGAAAAGCTTCGGTAACTTCGAGAATGATGTACTCTCAACGGTCAAGACTTACTTCAAGCACTGTGCCATTACGATGAGCACCGATGAACTCTCCCGTGCGATGCTCTTTCTTGCTTTTGGTGGAACCGATCCGGTTACCGGTAAAACGTTTGCTACTCCCTCCCAGGCCAAACGGATTAATGCCGTGATGCTCACCTGCGGACACTACGATGCCAGCGGAGAGTTCGCCTACCATGTGGGACTGCCTGCCAAAAGCGGTGTGGGTGGCGGTATCGTGGCAGTGGTACCGGGGGTCATGTCGATCGCCGTCTGGTCTCCCGCACTCAACAAGTATGGCAACTCCCATGCCGGTACACTGGCACTGGAGAAATTCACTACTAAAACAGGGGTCTCCATCTTTTGATCGTTTGCCTTTGTGTGTTATAATGCGTCCACAGGAGCGACAGGTAGTTGCTGGCAGCATTTCGCTACGAGAGGAAAGTCCGGGCTGCACGCAAGAGAGGACTCCATCTAACGGATGGCCGGAGTAATCCGAGGGCAAGTGCAACAGAGAGTA
>CAYPWA010000106.1:0-4877 GCA_964414325.1 uncultured Sulfurovum sp.
TTTAAAATTGGCTGCGTAGATCATTCGATTCCTTTATGCAGTAGGCAAGATGAGGGATCTCTGCCCCTCTATATAAAAACTGTCGAATCAGTCCATTTCAAGTGCGGTCAAGCCGGGGAGCTCTTCGCCCTCGATCAGCTTCAAACTTGCACCCCCGCCGGTCGAGACGAAGGTCATCTCATCTACATCCCCGGCACGCTGTGCGACATCCGCAGTATCTCCGCCACCCACAATGGTCGTTGCGTGTGTCTCTGCGATATGGTGGGACATCATAATGCTTCCTTTAGAGAACTTGTCCATCTCGTAGACACCCATAGGACCGTTCCAAATGATCGTCTGCGCATCATTAAGTACTTCGCGGAAAAGTCTTGAAGAGGCAGGACCGGTATCAAGTCCCATCCAGTCATGAGGGATCTCCTGTGAGGGAAGATACTTCACTGCTGTATTCTCTGACAACTCTGGAGCTACGACAAAATCAACAGGTAGATAGAATTTTATACCATGTTTGTGGGCCTTCTCCATAATACGCACCGCTTCTTCAAGCAGATCATCCTCTACCAGTGATTTTCCGATTTCATACCCCTGTGCTTTCAAAAAAGTAAAAGCCATACCTCCACCGATGATCACTTTGTCCACTTTATCCAGCAGTTTGTTCAATGCTTCAAGCTTCCCTGAAACTTTTGATCCACCAACTACCGCTACAAACGGACGTACAGGATTATCCAATACTTTGGAGAAAAAGTTAATCTCTTTCCCCATCAAAAACCCTGCAGCTTTATGCTCTTTGTCAAAGAACTGTGCGATCGCATAGATCGACGCGTGTTTACGGTGGCAAGCACCAAACGCATCATTGATATAGACATCGGCGAATGAGGCAAGTTCTTTGGCGAACTGCTCGTCATTCTTTGTCTCACCCGCTTCAAAACGGAGATTCTCAAGCATCAGGATATCTCCGGCTTCAAGTTTGGCCGCTTTTGCTTTGGCATCGGGTCCTACTACATCCTCTGCCATATAAAATGCATTTTTGATCTTAAGCAGTGTTTGGAGACGCTTGGCAACAGGTTTGAGCGAATACTTCTCCTCATATTTCCCCGGTTCCGGGCGCTCATAATGAGATGCCAGAACAATCTTACAATCTCGATCTATACAATAGCGAATCGTATGCAGTGCTGCACGGATCCGTCTGTCATCGGTAATATTCCCAAATTCATCCTTGGGGACGTTGAAATCACATCTGATAAATACGCGTTTCCCGTCAATATCTATATCTTTAATTGTTCTCAACATACTCTTATTCCTCTATTTTTTACTGACAAGTACAGCCATATCGACCAAACGGCAGGAGTAGCCCCACTCATTGTCATACCATGAAAGTACCTTGACCATTTTGTCTCCGATCACCTGGATCGTATCGAGTGCAACGACCGTACTCAACTCCTCGCCGACAAAGTCCTGGGAAACACGATACTCTTCATCAACCCCAAGAATGCCTTTGTGTGTCCCTTCACTCGCGATCTTGAAGGCTGCCTTCACTTCATCAAGTACCACTGACTCTTTCAGTGTCACCGTCAGATCGACCATAGAAACATCCGGTGTAGGAACCCTGATCGCCTGACCATTCAGCTTTCCGGCTAAATTGGGGAGCACTTTGGAGATCGCCTTTGCCGCACCTGTTGTCGTGGGCACAAGATTGGTTGCACCCGAACGTCCTTTGCGCGGATCTTTTTTGTGTTTGCTGTCAAGGATCGGCTGGGAAGAGGTATAGGAGTGGATCGTTGTCATCAGTCCATGTTCGATACCAAAGGCATCATCAAGCACTTTGGCTACCGGAGCAAGTCCATTGGTCGTACACGACGCATTGGAGATGATGGGCTCTCCGGCATAGGTATCTGCGTTGGCACCGATAACGAAGGTAGGCGTGTCGTCTTTTGCCGGTGCGGAGAAGACCACCTTCTTGATCCCGTTGGCAAGGTAGGGCTGTACACTCTCCTGTGTCAGGAACGCACCCGTACACTCTAAGACAAGCTCAGCACCGCACCCAGAAAAATCAAGCTTTGCCGGATCACGCTCGGAAAGTATCTTTGCTCTGTCATTGCCGATACAGAGATACCCCTCTTCGACTTTCACATCTTTACGGATGCCATGTACTGAATCATACTTCACGTTATACTCGATCATTTCAGGCGTACCACTTGCATTGACTGCAACAAGTTCAATATCCTCTCTATCCGCAATAATACGTGCCACACACCTGCCGATCCTGCCCAATCCGTTTATCGCAACTTTCACAGCCATACTCAACCTTTATTATGTTAAAATTGCGTAATTTTACAGTAAATGAGGTTAGCATTTGGTTAATGGCGACAAGCCTACAATCGCACTGTTCGGCGGAAGTTTCGACCCTCCTCACAGTGGACACCAACAGATCGTGAAAGAAGCATTGACACAGCTTGATATTGACACGCTGATCATTATGCCTGCCTATCTGAACCCATTTAAATCCTCATCTATGGCACATGCTGCCCAAAGACTGAAATGGTGCGACACACTCTTTGGCAATATCCCGAAGGTGATCGTCAGTGATTACGAGATCAGCCAAGGCAGAAGTATCAAAACGGCTGAAAGTGTTCGGCACTTGCAAAAACGCTTTGATATCAAATACCTTATCATCGGTGCTGACAACTTGACAACATTGTCACAATGGTATGATTTTGACTGGCTTAACAAACAGATCACCTGGGTGGTCGTAACACGCCCAGGGTACGAACTTCAAACGGATATGCTTCGTTCTTGGAGATTGCTTACACTGAATGTACCAGTCAGTTCTTCAGAGATACGGCAGGGGAAAAAGATAGAAAGTGTTGACAAACATATTGTAAAAGATGTCAAAAAAACAGTTGAAGGATAAACCCAAATGACAATAGAAGAGAGAATAGAAAATATCGTCACCATACTTGACGAAAAGAAAGCAGAGGAGATTGAAGTCTTTAACCTTGACGGTGCGGATTATATCGCAGACCGTGTAGTGATCGCAAACTCCCTCAACCTCAAGCACACGCAAGCCCTGTTTGACCAGCTCAAAGAACAACTCAAACCGATGGGTGAGACCTTTATGCATGCGGATATGAGTGACGAGTGGATCGTTGCCGATCTTGGTGACATCCTTGTCCACATCATGATCCCGGAGTACCGCCAGCGCTACTCACTCGAACAGTTCCTCAGTGAACTGGTCGAGAATCAGAAAAAAGAGAAAAACCTCTAATCCTCTGTTACAAAAGCGAGCTCCAGATATCCTCATACCGTGATCCGGCGATCAGTGACCATATCACAAAAAGGATGATCGTCACTGCCGGAGAGAAGATCGCCCACCACAGATAGCGCCTACGTACCACATAATAGAGCAACGCTCCCCATGCAAATACGACAAGAAGAATATGTGCCAGAAAGAAAGGGATCACCGGGCGGGTAATGTTCCCCATGATCCCAAGCGCAATGATCGCAATAAAGCTTGCGATCGCTATCAGCAGTGCACGCAACGCCTTGTCACGGCGGTAACGCAAAAAGATCAGACCGAACGTCGCCAATATGGCAAGAACAAGAAGTGCTTTCATCCATGACCTTTCATTGTATCAGAGTCTCTCAACCACTCCGATACCAAGTATCTCCAACCCCTGCTTGATCGTTTTTGCCGTCAGATCACTGAGCAGCAGACGCGAATGTTTGATCTTTTCATCCACTCCCTCTTTGAGGATCGGATTGCGCTCATAGAAGCGCATAAAGAGGGTTGCCAGATCGTAAAGGTAGGCAGTGATCTGATTGGGTGCCGCATCCTCAGCCGCACGCAACAAGACATCCTCGAAACGCAACAGCAGTACCGATAGACGATGCTCCAGCTCATCCGTGATCAGGATCTCTCCGTCAACCTCTTTACCGTACTTCCGAAAGATGCTTTGAATACGCGCATAGGCGTACTGCATATAGAGCGAGGTATTCCCTTCAAAGGAGAGCATCTTGTCCCAGTCGAAGATATAGTTGGCTTCACGGTTGATGGAGAGATCGGCATATTTGACCGCACCGATCCCTACGACTTGAGCGATACGTGCAAGCTCCTCCTCCGTGTAGTCCTCTCTGGAAGTGATCGCCGCCTTGGCACGCTCTACCGCCTCATCGAGCAGATCGATAAGTTTGACCGTACCGCCATCGCGTGTCTTAAACGGCTTGCCGCTCTTGTCCATCATCGTTCCAAACGCAATGTGCTCCAACCTCACATCCTTGGGCACAAATCCCGCCTCTTTGGCAACACGGAATACCTGCTTGAAGTGTCCGCCCTGACGGGCATCGACTACATAGGAGATACGCTTGGCACCCAGTACGTTGGCACGGTAGTAGAGTGCCGCCAGATCGGTGGTGGCGTAGAGATACCCTCCATCGCTCTTGCGTACGATCACGGGGATCTCCTCTCCTTCGAGGAAAACACACTGCGCTCCGTCACTCTCTCGGAGCATCCCGGCTTTGTCCAGATCCTCAAGAACCTTGGCGAGTGAATCATTATAGAAGCTCTCCGCTCGCACATCCTCTCTGGTGAGGTTTACATCAAGCTTCTCATACACCTCTTCACAATGCCCGAGAGAAATATCGATAAACTTTTGCCAAAGTTTCAGACAGTGTGCATCTCCGCTTTGGATCTTGACGACATACTCTCTGGCTTTGTCGGCAAACGCCGCATCTTCATCAAAACGCTTCTTGGCATCCTTGTAGAACTGCTCCAGATCCCTCAGCGATCCGTTGCCATCCTCTCCCATCTCTTCGAGATAGGCGATCAGCATCCCAAACTGTGTCCCCCAGTCACCGATATGGTTCTGGCGGATCACCTCATC
>CAYPWA010000107.1:0-4853 GCA_964414325.1 uncultured Sulfurovum sp.
CGATGCTTTCACTTATCATCGAAAAAGGGTTGATGAAGTCCGCACGCAAGATGAAACTGATCGTGACACTCATCGACAAACCCGGTGCGCTGCAGAGCTTTACGCAGATCCTTACCGATGTAGGTGCCAATATCGTACAGATAGGCTATGATCGTACCTCTATCGATCTAGAATTCGGCGACGCACATGTGAGCGTCGCACTGGAGACCAAAGGTACGGAACATCAGGAGATTATACGTCAAAAACTCACAGAAGGCGGGTTTGTGTTTAGGGAAGAACACTGACATTTTAGTGAAGAGTGAAGAGTTGTGGTAAGCGGTGCAATGGCTCCGCTTCTTGTGTAGGGTGGGCATTCTTGCCCACGACAAAGGGAACGCTCCATATCATCACATATTCGGTGAAAGCCGTAAAATACAGAGAGGGAAGAAAACGTTTTGATTGCGATAGATCTGGGGTCCAATACCCTGCGGGTGGTAGAGTTTGACTGTGTAAGACGACAGACGACGGCAGCGTACGAGAAGATCGTCAAGACTGCGGACAAGCTGACAAGTACGGGAGCGATTGACCATATTGCCGTCGATAGAGTGATCTATGCGATCAAAGAGGCGCAGCAACAGATTGATTTTGACGGACAGAAGGTGGTGGCGGTCACGACCGAGGCATTGCGTCAAGCCAAGAACCGCGAAGAGGTGATCGCACGCATCTTCAAGGAGACGGGTGTGCGTTTTGAGATCATCGATGGAGCGGAGGAGGCGCGTCTGACTCTGCTGGCGGTGGGAGAACGGCTCAAAAAGCTGCACCACAGCGCAGCGTCGTTCGTGCTGGTCGATATCGGCGGTGGATCGACGGAGATCATCGTACACTACCCCAACGAGACGATCTCGCAGAGCTTTCCGGTAGGCATCGTTACGATCGCACAGCGTTATGGGACACTGGCAGAGATCGCACAGGCACTTCCCGAGGAGATGCTCTCGATGCAAAAATTCTGCGCAGAGATCCATGCGACTCGAGGAGAGGTAGGTGCTTTTGTCGCCACAGCAGGCACACCCACGACCGTAGCGGCGATGAAACTGGGACAGACCTACGCGACTTATGATGCTGCCAAGATCAACGGCACATCCCTGCAAAAAGAGGAGCTGGATCTCTACCTCAAAAAACTCCTCTCTATGCCCTTCGAGGCACGTGAAGAGACCGTCGGTACGGGCAGAAGCGACCTGATCGCCGCGGGGATACTCATTTTCAAACAGCTCTACGATATCGTAGGATTCGATCGCTGTATCGTGGTCGATGACGGTCTGCGCGAAGGGGTGGCGCTGGATGATTGCGACCGTGTAGAAAGGTGACATCCCTTGATCACCTTTATCTCTAAAAAGGATAATTTTACTCCTAATTAATCCTCTCCAAATGCCGCCTCTAATCTTATTTTGCTATAATCGGAACTAAAATAATAGAATATGGAGTGTTTGCCATGCAGATGAGTGGTGCACAGATGGTGTGTGAAGCGATCATCGCAGAGGGTGTCAAGACGGTCTTTGGCTATCCCGGCGGTGCGATCATGCACGTTTATGATGAGATATACAAGCAGGACGGGTTCGAGCATATTCTCACCCGTCATGAACAAGCGGCGGTACATGCAGCCGACGGTTATGCCAGAGCTACGGGTGAAGTAGGGGTGGCGATGGTCACCTCGGGGCCCGGATTTACCAATGCCGTGACAGGTCTGGCAACGGCATATATGGACTCCATTCCTATGGTCGTCATCTCCGGACAGGTACCGCTGGCACTCATCGGTACGGACGGGTTTCAGGAGATCGATGCGGTGGGGATCTCCAGACCGTGTACAAAGCACAACTTTCTGGTGCGATCACTCGAAGAGCTGCCTCGTATCCTCAAAGAGGCGTTCTACCTTGCACGTAGCGGTAGACCCGGTCCCATTTTGGTCGATATTCCCAAAGATATCACGGTGGAGATCGGTGAGTTCAAGTATCCCGACTCCGTGAGTATCCCAAGCTACAAGCCGACCTACAAAGGGAACAACCGTCAGATCGAAAAGGCTGCCGAGGCGATCAAGAAAGCGAAGAAACCGCTGCTCTATATCGGTGGGGGTGTCGTACTCTCCAACGCCTACAAGCTGGTACGTGAGTTAGCCGAGAAGACACAGATCCCTGTGGTCGAGACATTGATGGCTCGTGGTGTCATGGGTGCGGACAATCCGCTGCTGCTGGGAATGCTCGGGATGCACGGAAACTACGCCTCCAATATGGCGATGAGTGAGACCGATCTGATCATCTCTCTTGGTGCACGCTTTGACGACCGTGTAACGGGCAAGTTGAGCGAGTTCGCCAAGTATGCCGATATTATCCATGTCGATATCGATCCTGCCAACATCTCCAAGCTGGTCGATGTGGACTATCCGATCGTCGGTGATGTAAGCGTGGTACTGCAAAAGATGCTACCGCTGCTGGACGATGTCAATACCGACCGCTATCAGGCGTGGAGAGAGATCCTCAAGCGTTATGACGAGCTGCATCCGCAGTCTTATGTGGACTCTGACGAGGTGATCAAACCGCAGTGGGCGATCGAGCGACTGGGTGAGCTGGTCGGAAAGGATGCGATCATCACCTCCGATGTCGGACAGCATCAGATGTGGGCGGCACAGCACTATCCGTTCGACAGACCGCGCCAGTGGATCAACTCGGGTGGTCTGGGAACGATGGGGTTTGGTTTCCCCGCTGCGATCGGGGCGAAGAAGGCATATCCCGAAAAGACGGTCATCAACATCACCGGAGACGGTTCGATCCTGATGAATATGCAAGAGCTTGTTACCGCAGCGGAGTATAAGATCCCTGTCATCAACGTGATCCTCAACAACCACTTTCTGGGGATGGTGCGCCAGTGGCAGACTTTCTTCTATGAGAAGCGCTACTCCGAGACCGACCTGACCTTCCAGCCCAACTGGAAAGCGCTCGCCGAAGCATGTGGGGGGATCGGCTATGATGTCACGACCAAAGAGGAGTTCGATGCAGCACTTAAAGATGCGATCGAGCAGGACAAAGTATGCTTTATGAACGTGGCGGTCAACCGCTTTGAGAACGTACTGCCGATGGTACCCGCAGGCGGAGCGCTGTTCAATATGATGCTGCCGCCGAAAGTAGAACAAGAGGAGGAGAAGTAATGGCAAACACAAACAAAGAGAGACGTGTTATCTCCGTGATCGTCATGAACGAGAGTTCGGTACTCTCCCGTGTCACCTCCATGTTCGCCGCACGCGGGTACAATATCGAGTCGCTGACCGTTGCCCCTATCCCTGAGAGCGACATGTCACATATGACCATCGAGACACGCGGAAGCACACGTGTGATGGAGCAGATCACCAAGCAACTGCACAAACTCATCCCTGTCTACAAGGTCATCGAGCATGAGGAGATGGTGGAGAAGGAGATGGTACTGGCGAAATTCCCCATCGGGGAGAACCTTAGCGACATTGCCGCACTGGCGGCTGCCTATAACGGCGGTATCGTCAATGTCGGCAAAGAGATGGTTGTCGCACAGGTCGCTGACGAGCCCAAGCGTGTCAAACACTTCATCGAAGCGGCACAGCGCTACAACCCGTGTGAGATCGTCCGAGGCGGCGTGGTGGCGATCGAGCGATAGATCGCATGATGTGAAGGGTAGCCACAAGGGTTACCTCTACGATGGTGTTGTACCTTTTACGGATCAAACAGAAGGATATTCCTTATGACCTATAGACTCTCCGAGATAGCCCAAACACTCGGCATAGATTTTGACGGGGATGATATCGAGATAGACGGTATCCATACACTTGCCGAAGCGACCCCCACCCAACTCAGTTTTTTCAACGACGCCAAATATGCCGCCCAGCTTCCTTTTACCAAGGCCGCAGCGGTACTGATCGATCGTGAACACGCTTCGATGCTGCCTGAGACAACCATAGCGCTCATGACAGATGAACCCTACCTCAAGCTGGCAATTGCCTCCAAACTTTTCGCACACCCCATAGAGACCAAAGGCGGACACCCGCAGACTGGAGAGGGGTGTGACATCGATAAGCGTGTACGTTTCGGTAAGGATGTGATCCTTGGCGACAATGTCACGGTGATGGCGGGTTGCTACTTGGGAGACAATGTGATCGTAGGGGACAATACCCTTCTGCATCCCAATGTCACACTCTATCACGGTACGAAAGTGGGTAGCGGGTGCATCATCCACAGCGGTACGGTGGTAGGGTGTGACGGTTACGGCTTTGCCCATACCCAAACAGGGGAGCATGTCAAGATCTACCAAAACGGCAATGTGATCATCGAAGATGATGTGGAGATCGGTGCGAACTGTACGATCGATCGGGCGGTATTTGGCTCGACGATCATCCGTCGCGGCACCAAGCTGGACAATCTTATTCAGATCGCCCATAACTGTGAGGTCGGAGAGCATACACTTATGGCGGCACAGGTGGGGCTTGCAGGCTCTTCCAAACTAGGGCGCAATGTCGTCATGGGCGGGCAGAGTGCAACGGCAGGACATCTGGAGATTGGTGATTTCGCGACGATCGCAGGAAAAGCGGGTGTGACAAAGTCACTTGAGGGAGGCAAAACCTATGCAGGGTTCCCTGCCATAGAGATACGTCTATGGCGTAAACTTCAGGCTGTTTTGATGCGTCTTATGAAACAGAGATAAAAACCCAAATAAAAGTAGCATTTTGTATTTGCAGATTTGTGCTATAATGATCCAAATTCAATATTCAAGGAGTCAACTATGAGCGGAAAAGTTACTGAGATTGCAGAGATGAACCTGAGCGGTACGGATAACGGAAAGATCACGGTCACTACGATCGA
>CAYPWA010000108.1:0-4850 GCA_964414325.1 uncultured Sulfurovum sp.
ACTCTTCAACATCGAAGCCGCTTACACCTCCCTCCGAGTTGGTGGTGATCCCTGCAGGGTAGAGCTTGATCGCGGTGATCTCCTCTCGGACGCTCTCAAGAAATGCTCTGTCGTAGTCTGGTTGGAAAAAAAGTGTCATATAGGGCGTGAAATTCTCTGTGCCGATCGCTTCTTCTATGCGTGCCTTGTAGGTGACGACCTCCTCTTTGCTGCTTACCGGGGGTACGAGATTGGGCATGATGATCGCCCCGCTGAAGGTCTGCGCAGAGGCTTTGGCGATGTTGTGCAGCATCTCTCCGTCACGCAGATGCAGGTGCATATCAAGCGGTGTGTGGAGCGTTATCAGGTCGGGGTAAGACATCGAAATCCTTTATGACATAGTAGAGTGAACGGCTTGGATCCTTGGGAACAAGCCAATAGATAATCTTGATTTTGCCACAAAAATCATTAATATTGAGCGACTTTGTCATCATTGGTGGTACAAAACGGACGATCGGGTAGTCTATACCTCCTGCAAAGAGCTGGTTGCACCGCAGTATCCTCAGTGTGCTTGCCGCCAACGCTCGGTGCGGGGCATTGAACTCGAACTGCCATGCGGCATACTCCGAACAGGTAGGGTAGTAGCGGCACGACGCGGGCAACATCCGTGAGATATACTGGTATCCCCGTATGGGTGCGATAAAGAATTTTTTGAAGGTCACGGTCAGTCTCCTTTGGTTGAGCGTATGATATATGAGGGAGCCATATTGACTGCATGGTAGATCGTGGTGCCGTACTTTCTGTGGTAGTAAAGCAGAAGCAGTCTCTGTAGCGTGGGTTCGATGGAGGGGGTGAACCAGCCGTTGTTACTCAGGACGATCATCCGTTCGGGGTCTCCCTCGTAGAGTCTTTCGGAAGTTGCTTCGAAGCAGATGGCGTTGCGGTAGCGTTTACCCTCGATGGTGTAGTCGGTGACATTGGCATCCGCCTTGTAGTCGACGGCATCGTCATAGAAGATGCGATTGACCCAGTCGCTGAGCAGGTCGGGCAGCGGGTTTGCCTCACCGAAGGGAACGAGTACTACCTTGTTGGCGATGCGGACTTTCTCGTCGGTTGTGAAGATATAGGTGGAGTTGCGTGGGGTTTTGCCGTCCCAGTAGAGTGCCCCCGTGACGATATTGATCCGTTTGGCTCTGCGCTTGAGCGCGTCAAGTATTAGCGGTTGACGGTTGAGAAAAATCGGAAAGACCGATTCGGGCAGGATCACCAGATGCTTCTTTTGTGCGATCGCCTCATCGATGTGTTTCATAAGCTTTTGAAACTGTGCGGGAAACTGCTGTTTATCCCATTTTTCCTCTACCGGGGTGTGTGTGGTGATCAGTGCGATCTGGTTGTCAGTGTGCGAGAGAAAAGCGGTACTTGGATGGTATGCTACGGCGATGAGGAGTAAAAAAAGTGCGTTTTTCCTCCAGAGTGTCAGTACCAGTGCCGCAAGGATCAGTGCAAAGCGCCACTTCTCTATCCCCAGCGGTGTGGTAACGAACATCAGTTCGGGTTTGAACCAATCAAAGCCGAAGGGGTGAAGGAGGCTTAATCCCAAAAGCCCAAGGGCTTTTGGGATTAGAGTGAAGAGTGAAGGTTTGCGTTGCTGTGCAACGCTTTCATTGATTCTAAACGCTAAGCGCTCAACGCTCACTGCTGTTTTGGCGATGAGCCAAAATATCCCTCCGTAAACCAAGGAGATAACAAGGATCACGATGGGGATTGCCCAGGGCATATGGTAGTGGATGAAGCTCAGTCCGATCCACCAGAACCAGAGTAGTCCGATGAAAAAACCGCTCCAGAACCATACGCGTGTACCGGAGATCAGCAGGAGCGAGAGTGCGGCAAGTGCCGACAGTATATCGAGCAGGGGGAGGGTGATGCCAAAATATGCCAGATAGATGAATGCCGAAGCCATGATGGCGATCCCCAATCCGTAAAGCGGTGCCCTTTTGTCCAAAAAGTCTCCTATTAATATTAAAGTGCTAAAATATTGTCTCATTTTATTCATAAAGGATTCCTAATGGAACAACAAGGCAGTGTCATTGGATCATTTATCCCACTTCTGATCCTCTTTGCGATCTTTTACTTTCTGATCATCAGACCGCAGAACAAGCAGCGTAAAGCGCATCAGGAGATGTTGGCATCACTCCAGAAGGGTGACAAGATCGTCACCAACGGCGGATTAATCGCGACGATCGTCAAGCCTGAGGAGGATTTCCTCAAGATCAAACTCAATGACGAGACGATCGTGAAGCTCGACAGAGCGTTCGTCGCCCGAAAGGTTGATGCAGGCAATGAAAACGCTTAATTTCAGACTTGTACTCTTTGCCTTTGCGCTTATTTTCGGGATTGTCTTCTCCATCCCGTCGTTGACGCAGAGTGAGAGCGGGAAGAAGATCACGCTTGGGCTGGATCTTCAGGGTGGACTGCATATGCTGCTTGGGATCAAGAGTGATGTCGCGATCGAGTCTCGCATCAAGTCCATCGCGGCAAGCGTGAAGTACCTTTTTGACGATGAGGAGATCATCTTTGACGATCTGCGTATTGTGGACGGTGACAAGGTAACCTTTGAACTATTGGACGGAGATGATGTTGCCAAAGCCAAGGCACTTTTGAAAAAAGAGATCCCCGGTACGGTATTGACGCAGAACGGTCTGAAGTTCACCCTGGCGATGACACCTGAAGAGATTGCGCGCACCAAAGCCAATGCGATCAAGCAGGCGGTCGATACCATTCGTAACCGTCTCAACGAGTTCGGTCTTGCCGAACCCACCGTTGCCAAACAGGGGGAGGACAAGATCCTCGTTGAGGTGCCCGGTATCAAAACACAGGCGGATGAGCAGCGTATCCGTGAGCTGATCGCCCGTGCGGCACACCTTCAGCTGATGGCGGTGGATGAAGATCGTGCGGCGCGTGTGATGACGATGAACGAGAACGAGGCACACAGTTATGGAGATGTGATCCTCCCTGATGTCAATACCCAAGAACGATATCTGCTGCGTCAGATCCCCGTCCTTGATGGCTCGATGCTGACCGATGCGAAAGTCGGTTTCGACAAGAACAATCAGCCGGTGATCAACTTCTCTCTCAACGGACAGGGAGCGAAGATCTTCGGTGATTTTACTGCCAAGGCAGTGGGCAAACGTATGGCGGTGGTACTGGACAACAAGGTTTACTCCGCACCGGTCATTCGTGAACGTATCGGCGGCGGGCATGTGCAGATCTCGGGGAACTTCAAGCTTGAAGAGGCACACGATCTTGCGATCGCACTGCGTTCGGGTGCACTGCTTGCGCCAGTCTATGTGATGGAGAAGCGCTCGGTAGGACCGAGTTTGGGGGCGGACAACATCAAGGCAAGTTCCATGGCACTGGCACTGGGCTTTATTTTGGTCGTGCTCTTTATGATCCTCTATTACGGTATGGCGGGAGTCATCGCCGATGTGGCACTGGTGGGGAACCTTTTCCTCATTCTTGCAATCATGTCGCTCTTTGGTGCGACACTGACACTGCCGGGGATGGCGGGTATCGTTCTGACGGTGGGGATGGCAGTCGATGCCAACGTTATCATCAACGAGCGTATCCGTGAGCTGCTGCATGAGGGTAAATCGGTCGCCAAAGCGATCGAGGAGGGGTATGACAAGGCCTTTACGGCGATCCTCGATGCCAACGTCACCACACTGATCGCAGCGGTAGTGCTTTGGGCATACGGTACGGGACCGCTCAAAGGATTTGCGCTGACCATGGGGATCGGTATCCTCGCTTCGATGCTGACGGCGATCGTCGGGACACACGGTATCTATCAGTGGTTGATGCCTAAAATCGATAGAAAACGACTGGGCTTCTGGTTCGGTATCAAAACGGGAGGGGCAAAATAATGGAAATCTTCAAGTATGACAAGCCGATCGCGCTGATGAAACAGAGTAAGCGCTTTGGTATCCTCTCTGTTTTGATGGTTTCGATCTCTTTGGTACTGATCTTCACCAAAGGGTTCAACTATGGACTTGATTTCGCCGGTGGTACGCTGGTACAGGTGCACTATACGGAAAAAGCGCCGATCGATAAAGTTCGTAAAGCGATCACTGCAGATCCGGCGTATGAGAATGCCAGTGTGACCTATTTCGGTAACGACAATGAGATCATTATCCGTACAAAAACAAGCAGTAAATCCCTGGGCAAAGATATGGGCGATACGATGCGTGAACTTCTCAAAGGTACGGGTGACTTTAAAGTGCGCAGGGTCGATATGGTCGGAGCCAAGGTCGGTTCGGAACTGCGTGAGAAGGGGATGATGTCGCTCTTCCTCGCGATACTAGGTATCCTGATCTATGTCTCGTTCCGTTTCGAGTGGCGTTTTGCGGTCGCTTCGGTGATGGCGTTGGTACATGATGTTACCATCGCGATGGGTGCGGTCGTACTCTTCAATGTCGAGGTCAACCTCGATACGCTTGCTGCGCTGCTGACGATCCTTGGATACTCGCTGAACGATACCATCATCGTCTTTGACCGTATCCGTGAGGGGATACAGCAGAGTAAGGAGAGTGCGCTTGATCGGATCATCGACGAGTCGGTGACGATGACGCTTTCTCGTACCACGCTCACCTCGCTGACGACCTTCTTCGTGGTGCTGACTCTCTTCCTCTTTGGTGGAGAGATTATTAAGGGCTTCAGCTTCACGCTGCTGGTAGGGATCATTGTCGGTACCTACTCTTCGATCTTCGTTGCTTCGCCTATCTTGATGTGGCTTGGTTTCTCTGTCAAAGGCTTCCGTGAGAAAGAGGCGGAAAAACGCAAAAGAGAGAAAGAGAAAGAGAAAATGCGCGCGATGT
>CAYPWA010000109.1:0-4832 GCA_964414325.1 uncultured Sulfurovum sp.
GCGCCATCTATCAGGTAAGAACGGGAGAGCTTCAACAACAGCTCAAGGACGATAGCGATAAACACACCTATCCCCAGTGCCACCAGTGTCGAGATCCCCTGTGTAGGAATGACCCTGTCATAGACCTGCATACTGAAAAAAGAGGTCGCCAGTGCGAAGATATTGATGCTCAACGCAGCGATCGCCGCATAGATGAGAATGGGTTTCTCTCGCAATGCGATCTCTTTGAACATCTCACTGGCACTGCGTTTCTCTTCGGTACTGCGGAGTGTTTTAAGCGGCGTAAAACGTGTCCCCTCCGGAAATTTCTTACGACGTGATATCCCCGTAGGAGACTCACATTTCCAACTGCCGTCAGACTCTCTCTCCATCACAAGAGCAATCCCCTCACCGGGGACAAGTGCTAACGATGGAAGATCATGATGAGAAAGCGTGTCACTCCACTTGGGCTCTTTGAGCCCCAAATGCTCACAGACCTCCTCATAAAATGTCTCTATCGATGCATCATCGATCTCCAAAAGTGATTCTTCTATCACCTTTGCCTCATAGTCTGTCAAACGCAGAGAGGAGACCGGTGCGACCGAACACTCTTTGACAAGCCAGTGCAGTTCCTCTCTTGCCTTCTCTATATCCGAGTATATCACAGCTCTCCCCTGCGTTTAAAGTGCAGATCGCCCCGCTGAAGTGCCAGTCGGTAACTTGCAGTGATCAGTGTCGCTCGCAGTGCAGCAAGCTGTACAAGGTTTTGTGTCACCTCACGGGAAGAGTTGACCAGGTCAAGCCACTGTCGTTTGCCTGCCAAAAATAGTCGTTTGTAGGACTCCATCACCTTTTGGGAGGCTTCAATCGTGCGCATCATACTCTCCATCCTCATCGAGGTACTGATATAAGCATTGTAGTCACTCATCAGAGCATTTTTAAGCTCTTGTATTTTCGTGAGGCGTACATCCTGTGCCTGAAGCACTTTGTACTTGGCACTTTCAATGTTCGAGAGTGACGAAAGTCCCGCACCGGGATTGAAACTAACCGCTACATAGGCGATCGTTTCATTGTTTACAGGGTCGTTGGTATAGAGCGATCCTCTCTGGTGCTCTGCTCTGAGGGAAACATTGGGCATGATCGCAGCATCGGCATTGTGTTTTTCCGCATTGGCGATCGCGATCTGCGCATCCAGTTTTTTAAGTGTCGGATGGGTCTCTACCATCTTTTGGGCAACTTCCGTATAACGATACTTTCGCTGCACAATCCGATCTTTGCCAAAGGAGAGCCCACACCGGAACTCCTTTCCTATCAAAAGCCCGATCTGACTTTTTGCCATTTTGTAGCGCTCTTTTGCAGTCAACAGATCGCCATCTATCTGAGCGATCCTTGCACGTACCAGTTCCCTGTCCGCTTCAGATGACACGCCCGCACTCACACGCCGTTCAAGCATTTTGGAGAGTTCTATCAGATCCTCTCTCCCCTTTTCAAAAGCCTTGATCTCACCATCAGCCTGTATCAGATACTGTACCAGATCAAGCACTTGGGTAGAGAGCGCGTAAGCACTCTCTTGCACTGTATATTTCGCCTCATCTCCTCTGGCGTAGGCAAGCTCGCTCAATGCATCCAGCTTTCCCCCTGTCCAGATAGGCTGATCAATACGGTAGGTCTCCCCTCGACGTCCACCATTCCCTTGAGAAAAATCCACCGAAGGCGTAGGAAAATAGTTCCATTTCGCACCCTCTATCTGAGCCTGTGCACTCAACAGAAGTTTTTCCGATGCTTTGATGCTGGGATAGTGACGATAGGCTTGTTGGACAATATCGGATATCGTAGCGTGACACTCTTTTTGGGTGCCTGTGGGCATATAAATATTAGTCGATGCAGCCGGCAATATGGTTAAAAGTACAGCATATATTCCAACGATGAAGATGGTCTGTTTCACGCTTATGGTTCCTTTAGTGTTTAGGTGGATTATAACCCAAGTATAGTAAAAAAGTGTCACCGAAAGTCAAATACTCCCGGTGACAACTATTCCTCCCCCTCAGCAGGGGAGAGCGCTAAGTGATCATTAGATGATCGGCGCATCCGTTGGCTGGATCGTCACCTGATCCTCGTCCTGAGGAGTGATATTGCAGGTGGCAATCGTCGTTTCTGTTGTCCATGCGGATATGATCGTTTCCGCAGTATCGTCACCATCCCCTTCAATATGCAGTGTCTCACCCTCATTCACGATGTTGAGCACCGCATCAATACCGATGTCCGCCGCATCGATGCCTGTATCCGTCTCTTCAACAAGTGCGTCAAGCACACTGAAGTCCAGCGCTCCCTGATCGGAATCCGATACAAACGCACTCTCATCGATACCGGCATACAGCTCCAACATATCCTGAACGTGTGTCATTGCATCCGCATCATCCACCGCCTGAGCACCGTTGGCTTCGATGATAGAGACCAGATCCGTCTCGCTGATCGTCGCCAGATCGAAGCTGTCGTCGCTGAAAGCTTCGTGCATCGCTTCGGTGATGACGATACCGTTATAGGCATCCGCATCATTATCCAGCGACTGCAGGAGAACTGCCATATTTTCCACATATTGATCGCCCAGATCCGTACGGTCTGTCCCGGCGATATCTTGCAGGAATACCTGTCCATCCACAATCTGCGTCGTATCAATCTGTCCGACCTGAACATCCCCGATCTTGAAGGTAACAACATCGCCGTCCGCGTAGTCGAAGCTTCCGTCCGTACGGGTATAGCCGGTCAATCCCGAACTTGTCGTATATTCCAATCCTTTGACAATTCCATCGATAACAATCCCCGTTTGCAAGTTTTGATTTGAAATATTATAACTATCATCGCTTCCTACAAAGTAGAGATGTTCCGCATTCGTAACAGTAAAGTCGATATTGGCATTCACACTGCTGGTGATCTGCAATCCGTTTGCCGTATTGGTAAAGGTGAAGTCGTTGTAACTGTTTTGAGTAAAGACCAAAATATCTTTCCCTACACCCATATCGATGGTTGAAGTGTTTACCAAAGAGGTTGAAGCGGTTAAATCGAAGTCAAAATAGAAAATATCATTTCCGTCACCCATATCAACTGTTGACCCTTTCAGATCATCATAGTTATATCCCACCGCATTCGAACTCAAAAGATAAAGCCTATCATCTCCTGTACCTGTATTGACTGTTGAGTTTGCAATAATACCTGTACTGATAAGATCTTCACCATCACCTGTATTCACGGTTGAATTATTGGCAACATAGCTATTATGCACCCAATCATCCCCGCTACTGGTATTGATGGATCCACTCCAAAGGTCATTAGTATTCTCCTGATCCGCCGCACTAGTATCCGTATAGATCGTCGGATTCGGATTGATCGTCGGCGCTTCGATATTCAGCGTTAAGGTACCGGTACCGCTTTGGTCACCGTCACGATCCACAAAGTTATAATTGATACTCTCACTGACTCCTGTCTGGCTACCTGATGCTGTATATTGATAGGTACCATCAATCACATTAATGGTAAAGTTACCCCCAAGATTTGTTTCGATACTTAACTCATGGGTCGTACTATCATACGTACTATTATCTGTACCTCCACTGGCCGTAATGGTATTGTTGGTTGCATCATATGTGTATGTAGTACCATCAAGTGTCAAGTTAACAAGATTGCCTGATCCATCAGCTCCCAAACCGACATTTGCACTCCCTGATGCAATGCTACCCGCAGCACTATTGACAACCGAGTCTCTCAACACACGATCAAGTTCACTAATATCCGGTACTACGATACCGTCCGTATCATTATGATTCACACCGTCGTATGCGATGGGATCGACATTGGCTTGTGTCGCCCCGGTACCAAGCGCATAGGCAAAGGATGTGACATTGTTCGACTGCAGGAAATTGATCCATGCTACTTCCTCTTCTCGTTGAATACCGTCGCCTTCATCCGTAACTGATCCAGTTGTCCCCAAATATGTTTCAGATGTACGATTATCCCACTCTTGATACAATGTAGGAATACCGTCCGTCATAAAGTACGAAACATTCTGCGCTCCTACGATACTGCCAGAGTCATCGAAGTTCTCCATCGTTGCTAGCAAACCTTCATCGTAGTTGGTTCCACCATTTGCACTTAGACCATTGATGATCGACTTGGCATCGTTCAAGGTTACCCATCCGCTACTGACCTGAGACGCTTCTGTAGAATAAGCAACAATATTCACACGCACATTACCCATGTTGGCATACTTGTCAAGCATCTCTTTGACGGCATACTGCATCGCCTCAAGTCTTGTGATCTTATCGGTTGTCGAATTGTTCCCATTGATATCTTTGCTATCTGTTACATCGGCTGTACTCATAGATCCGGACACATCCAATATAAGTTGCACGTTTGTATCAACAGCTTGAAGGGTGATCGTCTCGGTCACATTACCTGCACTCGGACTATCGTCCTCGACAACGATCGTTAGATTCTCGGTCGTTGATGTATTGGTACCGTCACTTGCAGTCACACCAACTGTCAACGAAAGCGTATCCTCTCCTGTCGTATCGGGATGATCCACCGGAGCAAGCAGATTGACACTATATTGCCCTTGATTGTCCACACTAATAGTGATTACATCCGATCCATTGGCACTTCCCACCAAAGTAGCTGTTCCGGTATTCGTATCCGTCGTGCTAGTCCAAGTAACAGTAGCCCCGCCCGATGTAAGCGTCTGCGTCGGAGCATTCAAAGTAATGGTCAAACTATCACCATCGGCATCAGATGCAATGGGGCCTGTCACCGTTGCCAAGTCTGTTGTATCATCACCGGCATTCAACCCGTTTGTATCCGCA
>CAYPWA010000110.1:0-4826 GCA_964414325.1 uncultured Sulfurovum sp.
ATAGAGTGTTTGTGTCGTTTTGACGGGCTGGGTAATGTAAAAGGCGAGTGATATGATCAAGACCACGATAACGTTCTCAGCCCATACGATCCACCTGCTCCATCTGTTTGTCCGTAGCTTCTTCATTGCGCTGATCATCCTTCTTGCGGCACTCTTCTTCTGGCTTATTCACGGTATTGAGATAGAGAGACTCTATCTGGGGAGTTACAAGGTTGAGGGATTATACATCAAACTGGATAAAAAGCTGACCCTCAGGGCAGAGGAGATCACCCTCCCGCGAAAAAAGGCGGCACCCTCTTTTTCTCGTGTGGACAAGACTTTTGATGAGATCAAATACCTGCTGACATTTTTCGATATGATCGTGCTTGAGAAGATCAACTTTCAGAACAATCACCTTACATTCCTCTACACAGGAAATATACTCTATATCAGCAGTGACGCTTACGAGATCGCAGGAACGATCGAGAGAGAAAAGGACAAACTCGTCGCTGAGGTATCGATGCTGCATCTCAAAAAAGAGCAGGTCGACATCTCCGGGAAGTTGACCTACGATCTCAAGGAAAACAGGCTTGAGACGGGAGGATCGTTCAAGGCATACGGTATTGAAGGGCACTTCAGGGCGGTACAGATAGGGGATGAGATCATCTACGCACTCAATACGAAACGTTTTGAGGACCTGCATCCGCTGATAGAACGCTTTAAAAAGCTCCATCCTGTGATCCGTGCATGGATACTTGACCGTGTAAGGGCACGAAGCTATAAAGTGGCATATCTTAAAGGGCGTCTTTTGATCACAGGAGAGAGTATCAAACCCGATCTTGGTGCGTTGAAAGCCAAAGTTGATTTCGATGATGTGACGATCCGCTATCATGACAATGCACCTCCATCACATGCGAAAGCACTTTCACTACGTCTGAAAACAGGCAATCTCTATTTCGATCTGGAACAGCCTGAATATGACGGTAGGGATCTGAACGGTACTACTGTGGTGATCAAACATATTTTGGGAACACAGCCTCCTGTTCTCATCCTTGATCTGCATGCGGTCACGCCCATCGACGGGAAGGTTGCTCAGATTCTCCGTGCGTACGGGTTGCATATCCCTGTGACCCATACAGGGAAAAAGAACCGTGTGACGGTGACGTTGAAAATACCGCTTGGAAAAACAAAGAAACATCTCAAAGCATTTGTCAAAGTCCTTTTGGATAAAGGAGATGCGACAATCGACGGTTTCTCCTCTCATGTAGAGGGGGGAACAGTTCTGTACAAGGAAGGAAGAATAACGCTTGAGGCGATCAAGCTCAAGGAGAAGCGATATGAGGCTATCCTCAAAGGGGTGATCAATCCAAAAAGAAAATGGGCGGATCTTCTTGTCGATCTCAAGTATCTTGCACTGGGAGATCCGAGATCTCCTCTGCTGCGGCTCAAACAACTTCATATACCGGTGAAGCTCTCTTACAAAAAAGGGCTACAGATCACCATCCCTACATTGGGAACAGAGATTAAACGTAATGGAAAAGAACTCAAGATCACTTTCTCAGATATCAGTAAGATAGTCCCCTTTATGAGCAAGAACATCTTGGATATCGACGGCGGTACGATGGAGATAGAGAGTCGGGATATGCAGCACTACCATTTTCAGGGTATTCTGCATAAAAACAGCTGTTTCTTCTACGATGATAAGGGGATATGCTATACCCGTATCCCCATAGAGGGTACTTTTGAGAGCAGGGGAAGATCATTTGATCTATATGCCTTTGGCAAGCGACTGCATATCGACAGTGCAAAAGAGCGGATTTGGATTGATAATCTCAATATAGATCTAAAACGGTTTTTTGATGAGAGAAAGCAGCATAAAGCAGGGAATACAGACAAACATATAGTGCCAAAGCATTTTGTGATCATCGGTAAAAAGAGTCATTTGCGTTACGGGTCGTATCGACTGGTAACAGATAGTTATGATATCGAGATCTTTCCAAACGGTGATATTAAAGCGATCGGAAGTGTGGACGGTGAGATCGTCAAGTTTGAACGTAAGGGGAGTCACTTCTCCATCAAAGCACTCCGAGTGACAGATACGCTGCTTCATCCGTTGATCAACTTCAGCGGTCTGAAGGGAGGACGTTATTCGATCACAAGTGAGGGTGATCCTGACAAGCTGATGAAAGGACGGATCATTATCGAGGGGGGTGTATTGAGTGATTTCAAGGCATACAGCAATACACTGGCATTTGTCAATACGCTTCCGGCACTGGCGACACTGAACTCTCCGGGCTTTTCCAACAAAGGATTCAAGATCAAAGAGGGGGTGATCGAGTACAGCATGACACCCGAAAAGATTACCTTTGACTCGGTCTATCTCAAAGGAAACTCGGCAACTGTACTTGGCAAGGGTACGGTAGATCTCAAGAGCAAGAAGCTCGATATCAAACTGGCGATCCTGACGGTAAGGGAGTTGGGTAAAGTGGTCGGGAAGATCCCGGTACTTGGATATATTTTGATGGGAAAAGACCATAGTATGACGGTAGGGTTACGTGTCAAAGGGACGCTGGATGATCCGAAGGTCTCTACCTCTGTGGCAAAAGACATTCTTACCCTTCCGCTTCAGATCCTAAAACGTACTATTACGGCACCAGCAGAGTTAGGCAAACATCGGCAGAGTGCGCCAGATATCCCTGATTTCAATCATCAAGAGAAAGAGATAAAGAAAACAAAAAACAAAGAGACACATGAACAACTTTACTAACACTTGAGTGTTAGTCAGCAAACAGATATTCTGATTTGGGTGGAGGTATAATAAATCATCTCAACTAGAAAGGATATATCATGACAAATGATTATTTGGTAGCTGTGTATGATACACATGCGGATGCTGCAAAAGCAGTACAGGCTTTGACAGATAATAAAATTGTAGCAAGAGAGGATATCTCTGTATTGGGAAAAGGCGGACATGGTGAACCGAAGGATTCACTTCAGATTGACAAAGAAAACAAAGACATCATCGAGTGGGGGAAAGAGGGTGCCATTTGGGGTGGTATTATGGGCTTTTTGACTGGTGCCTTTTTTCTATGGATACCGGGATTTGGTCCCCTTTTGGCTGCCGGACATATCATCCCTTCGATTGCCGGAGCACTGGGCGGTGCAGCTGTCGTAGGCAGCGCATCGGCACTGATCGGATGGTTTGTTGATATAGGCATTGAAGAGAGTGATGCCCATCGCTATGCAGACCTGATAAAAGAAGGCAAATTGCTTGTTCTTGTGCACGGAAACAGTGATACGGTTCAAAAGGCCAAAGAAGCGTTACAGGCATTGCCTTCGTATGAAGTCAAACAATATAGTGCCAAATAAAAAGCACCAATCATAGTAACCGGTTAGAGTTGCCTACCCTGACCGGTGTATCTTCTATTCATTCCTCAAGACGGTCAAAGGATCAGTCTGTGCTGCTTTTTTGGCGGGGTAGAGTGAAGAGAGAAGAATAATGATGGATGTACCAAGAAGGATGAACCCAAAATCATTCAAAGTCAGGTCGACAGGCAACTTACTGGTTCCGTAAACATCTGCAGGAACAGAAATAAGATCAAACGTTTTCAAAAGCCAAATTCCCAGAGAACCAAGCAGTGTACCTGTAAGGATACCGGCACCGCCGATAATAAGACCAAGTCTGAAGAAGATCATTTTGATCTCCTGTTGTGTCGCGCCCAGCGTGCGCATCAGTGCAATCTCACTGCGGCGGCTCATGACCGTCATCAGCAGTGAAGAGATGATGTTGAGCGAAGCGACCAGAATGATCAACAGCAGGACAAGAAAGAGCGCTTTCTTCTCCATCTGCATCGCAGAGAAGAAATTGCCGTTTTGCTGCCACCACCCTTCGATGACGACACTTTCGGGAAGTATCTTTCGTATCTTCTCTATCTCTCCAAGCGGATCTTCGGTATAGATATGCAGTCCGTCATAGACACCCGCTTTGCGTTTGAGTAGTTTCTCGAAAGCTTCGAGTGTGGTGTACATGATCGCCTTGTCGTAGGCTTTAAGTCCCGAATCGAAGATTCCGTCAACAACAAATCGTTTTTGCAGAGGCATCGTTCCAAAGCCGATCGCCTGCTGTTCGGAGAAATAGATGGTGACCTTATTGCCCACAGGTGCATCCATCTCATAGGAGAGTGAATCGCCGATGATCACTTTGAATTTACTGTGTGATCGGCTCTGTTCTGTTGCCTTTTTGAAGATGGGATTGATCGCACGCTCTTTGTCAAAATCGACCCCATAGAGAAGCGATCCCTGTACGGCACCGGCGTTTTTGGTGATGACCTGTGTGGTGTAGTAGGGACTGAATTTGAGGTGAGGGAAATGTGCTTTGAGGGTTTGTGTGAGATTGTCATCGATCGCATTCTCCCGCATAGGCAGTACGGTAAGCGGGTAGTTCATTACAAAGAGGCGTTTTTTGAACTCCTTTTGCGTACCGTTCATAATCCCCATGGCGATCATCAGCACCATCACCCCCGCAGCGATCCCCCCAAAGGCAAGCATCCCGGAGATGAAGATAAAGGGGTTGTCTCGGTCGTATTTGAGGTAGTGTCGGATGATCTTCCCGACAAAGCGTCTGTCAGGCGTGCTGAGAGGTTTGGACATCAGGCAAGCAGCCCTTTTTTGGGACCGCTCTGTCCGCAGCAGTTTTTGTACTTCTTGCCCGATCCGCAGGGGCAGGGGTCGTTACGTTTGGGCTTTTTTGTGCCGGAGATAGGTTTGAGCTTGGAGGAGTCCTCGGTAATCTCCCCCTCTTCAAAGGATTGGTTGAGGGTCGCATCGGCCACTTCGCTCTCAAGCTC
>CAYPWA010000111.1:0-4812 GCA_964414325.1 uncultured Sulfurovum sp.
CCCAGTCCGGTGATGCGAGAGAGCAGGATACCGAAACTGTTGGTAAAGATCGATCGTAGTCGCATGTCTCTCTCTGGTGTTGAAGTGGTGCTATTTTAGCGTAAAGTATGTTTGAGATAAAAATGATGTAGTTCTCAATATACCGTATTTTGTGTCATGTGAAAAGATATAAAATATGACAATATGACATTTTTTGTCACAGTGAACCAAAGCTTTGTTATACTGCCAAAAAATAGAGAGGATAACGTATGATCGTAGGAATCGAAGGCAGTGTCGAGAAGAAAGACCCCACCTATGTCCATCTTAATGTCAACGGACTTATTTATGAGGTGCATATCTCTATCAACACCTCCAATGCCATACAGGAAAGTAGAGTGAAGCTCTATGTGACGCAGATCATCAGGGAGGATACCAATGCCCTCTACGGGTTTGTCCATATGAACGAGAAGAAGATGTTTGACACGCTCATCAAGATTAATGGTGTGGGACCGAAGGTAGGACTGGCGGTCTGTTCGACCTTTACACCGGAGACCTTCGCACGGGTGGTCAGCAGCAAGGATGTGGGGATGCTCAAACGAGTGCCGGGCATCGGCCCCAAGGCGGCAAGTCGTATATTGGTAGAGCTGGCGGACTTTATCGTAGACGGCAGTGATGAGGGAAGCAGCAGCGGTGCGATGGGCGAAGCGGTGATGGCGCTGGAGAGCCTGGGATTCAAGAAAGAGGCGATCCAAAAAGCCCTTGCCGGTGTGAGTGGCGATACGGCGACGATGGTCAAAGAGGGGCTGAAGAAGCTGCAACGGCTTTAGAACTGCCTTTTAGTGTCGGCTGAAGATCAGCTCTCCTATCGGTTGCCTGATATCTGCCGAGACTACACTGCATTTGACTATAAAAAGATAGTAGACAGCTCTTTGGCAGACATCATACAGACTCTCATAGTTCCCCATCCCTTTGGCAAGAACGATATCAGCTTCTTCGAAGAGTCTGCGTGAGTGTTCATTGGCATAGCCAAGGTCAAAGCCAGGAGTAGGGACACCCGTATCGACAATGGTGGCGACATCTTCAAGCAGAGCTGCTTCTTGGAGCGTAACATCATTGATGATGGGTTTTCCTCTGACAAAATAGTGGACTTCGATCGGGTATTGTTTTTTGATCATCTCGATGAGTTTCTTGTCGAAGATGTGTTCACCGGTATTATCACCAATATAAACCATGGTCTTGGCACTGTTGAGTTCTTCTTCAAAACGTTTAAAATCATCGATGCCGAAGTGGCGGTGAAAATGGCTTTGGATCGTTTCGTTCAGATCGAGCTGTTTTTGTGCACCAAAGTCGATGACATTCCCGATGACAGCGAACTTGATGGCATCGTGCAGTGTTTGTACGATAGAGGTGTCTACTTGCAGTGCCAAGCGGATGGCACTCTCTTTTGCTTTGGCTACAGGATCGTCTATGCCGGTGATCTCGGCGATCTTCTCATAGGTCTCTTTGGCGATCTGTGGCGGGGTTTGGTCAAGCTTGTGTGAGAGGAGGATCTCGGCAGTACTGTCAAGCATCTTTTTGGCAGTTGCGTCATCGACATCAAGGAGTTTGGTGACCTTGAGGGTTTGGTTCATAATACAGACAATGCAGTCGGGTTTGATATGCATGAAGAAGCGTTCCTTAATTATTTTGGGTATTATATCACTTTCATTTTTAGGAGGATACATGAGACAGATGATAATCAGATCGATTTTTCTCTTTTATCTGCTTGCCTCCTATCTGAATGCAACCCATATCCATATGGAAGAGACTACCCATGAAGATGACTGTAAAGTTTGTATGGTCGCAAAAGTCTTCCAGAGTGCGGATGTTCCCGATACAAGCCTCCCCCATACGATAGCGTTACCTGTTCATAGATCTCTGTATATAGCAGAACGCAGCAATGTAAGCACCTGTATCAAAGGTTTCTTGAGTACAGCACCTCCTTCTTTCTAAATATCGCTTACACACATCTATTTAGCACTATTTTCAATATTGACTATCATCTATAAATAAAGAAGGATAACTTATGAAAAAAATAACGATAGGGATGGCTATGGCTGTCATATTGTTCCATACCGCAACAGAGGGGGACAGCACATTTGTGCATCTGGAGTATCAGCATGTCGATTTCGATCACTCCAAGCAGAAACGAAACGGACGGAATGTGGTGGCACATATCGGATTGGACAGAGGGGATTCGCTTTATGAGGCTGCTTATACCAGGACAGATAGAAAAACCTTTCAACCACCGCTTCCGGAGAATCTGAAGGTAGATAAGTACTATTTGAAATATACCTACCGTTATACGCAAAAGTGGTCTTTGGGGGCAACGTTTGCTACGATTAACGATAATCTGGCTCATGAGGTTGACAATGGCAGGATCTATGGTCTGTTTGTCTCTTATGACAGATGGAAGCTCAGCCAATACATCAGTGACTACAAACATTTCAATGTCTATCAAACCGATCTGAAGTACAGCTATTCGCATGCCTTTGGCAGTCTTAAAACAGGTCTCAATCTCATAGGAAAATATATTCATCTTCAAGATAAAGAGAGTAACGCATTCTCAGTCCATGCCAGGTCGGACTACTTCACCCCTGGAATCATGCTGCATATGGGATATGCCGGATGGCATGCGGGACTTGGCGGATTTGTCGGAAAACGTACATTTGCCGTGATGCATGATGGCTTCGGCGTACAGCATCATGCCATGGAGTTTGACCGTACAGTGATGTTTGCCCTAGGCAAAAAAGTTGGGGGAGCGGATATAACGTTGAAGTATCTCTCTATGCGTGCGACAGAACTGGCGATATCCAACCCTGATGTAACGGTAAAGAGTGTGATCCTCAGTGTGGGATACCGTTTTTAACGGTTACCATACACTGTATCCGAGTCTCACGTTGAATGTACTTCGCGGATTGCCGTCAGTGTCTTCTATCTCCTGACCGTAGGAGAAGGTGACAAACCATTTTTCAGAGAATTGGTAGAATAGCGTTGTGGAGAGTGTTCTGATCTTGTGATAGTCTCGGAACTTGGTATCGCTGTAGCTGTAAGAAGCGTTGATATAGAGATCTTCATTGAAGAAGTAGCCTGTACCGATATAGAGTGCCGTGATGTTCTGTAAAGGATTGTCGATCTCGTCATCACGGATAAATGTATAGTTGGCACCGCCAAATAGAGAAACACCGGAGAGAGGATAGTATATGGCGGATGAGTAGAGGGTAAAGTCGGTATTGTTCCCCTGAAAATCATAGGTAGGAAGACGTACGCCCGCACCGATAGAAAATTTGAAGTTGGTGACCGGTTTGAAACGCTTTTTAACCTTGAATACCGTATCGGTCATACCTACATTGGCACTATCGGTGATATAGCCCGTACGCAAGGTGCATATCCAGTCATCCAATACATAGCTTGCCTGTAGACGTACGGTATGCTGTTCGCTTCGCATAAAGTCATCATCGTCATAGCTGTATCCATACCCCACAACGATGTCAAGATTTCCATCGTTCCTCTCTTGCGGAAAGATCAGCTCTTTTGTGGGACAACCACTGCTGTCAACTTCCGTGAGAAACGGTGTGTCTTGACATTTGTCCCGCATATCCGGTACCCCGTCCATATCCTGATCCGTGTCTGTATCGGCATAAGCGAGTGTGGCTGTTAAAAAGAGTGAGAACAGTAGCCTAGTCATCATCGTGTTCATCCTCCAATTGGTTTTCGATCTCATTTTCCACTCCCTCCTCTATATGATTCTCTATCTGTGTTTCGACCTGCTCTTCGATATGGTTTTCGATCTCTCGATCTACGGTTCGTTCGGTACGATCGTGAACCTCTTGTCGATGTTGTGCCTGCATACGCTCTTTTGTGAGTTGATGTCTGCTGCGGTGCTTGTTACGGTCGATGGCTCTCTGGCGTGTTTTGATCTCTTTGATCGCACGGTTTCCATGTTTGCTGCGTGTAATATTCTTGAGTTTATGTATGGCTTTGATACGCTCCTCTTCCTGCATACGGACAAGTTGGCGTTTGAAGGCATTCATCAGTTCGAAACGTTTGGCGACAGGCGCTTTTCTGATCGCTTCGATCTGTGCGTCGATCGTATTGGCGGAGAGTACGGCAATGCTGTACAGGATCAGTAAAAGCAGTCTCATTTCACATCCTCAAGATCACTGAAGTCCAGTAGCACCTCTGTCCCTTCATTGAGTTTGGAGTCTATCTTCAGAGTGATATTGAGTTCATTGGTGAGTTTCTGTACGATATGCAGTCCCAGTCCCAGTCCGCGTTCCTGCTCTTTGTAGTAGCGCTGTGTCACTGCCCGGGTATCTGCCATCCCTTTGCCTGTATCAACAATTCGGAGCGTTTCATTCGTGACATAGAGATCGACGCTGCCGTTTGGCTTGTTATATTTTGCCGCATTGGAGAGAAGGTTGTCGAGAATGCGTGTGAGAAGCTCTGCATTGGTATGTTTCATCAGTGTCGCTTCCATGTGGAATGAAAAGGTGATACGCGGGTAAAGGTTTTGCATAAATGCCATGCGTGTTTGTGCAAGTGCAGCGATGTCAACATCCATATTTTGTGCGGGAGAGTGGTGCAGAAAACTCTTGAGATTGTTCTGCAGCAATAAAATAGTATCGATGCTGTGTGTGATACGCTGAACAAAGGTGTTGTCACCGTGTTCGTCTTTGAACATCCTGATATTAAGCACCATCGATGATATAGGGGTGTTGAAGTCATGGAGAATATCTTTGACAAACTCTTGATTGAGTTTGAGGGCATCTCGTATAGGTTTGAGTGTATAGA
>CAYPWA010000112.1:0-4805 GCA_964414325.1 uncultured Sulfurovum sp.
ATCGTCGACCACATCGGCAGTGATGCATCCCACGCTGTAGCCGAGGAACTTGTAGAGCACCCCCATCTCATCCGAGTCACGCTTGGCAAGGTAGTCGTTGACCGTGACCACGTGTACCCCTTTGCCCGTCATCGCATTGAGGATGACCGCGAGGGTCGCTACGAGGGTTTTCCCCTCTCCGGTTTTCATCTCGGCGATATTGCCGTCATGCAGCACCATACCTCCGACCATCTGCACATCGTAGTGGCGCAGTCCGAGTGTTCGCTTACTCGCTTCACGGGTGATCGCGAAAGAGTCATAGAGTACGTCATCAAGGCTCTTCTCTCCGCTGTTCACGGACGCCTTCAGCGCATCGAAAGCCGCTTTGAGCTCCTCATCGCTCATGGGTTCGTAGGTACTTTCAAGTGCGTTGATCTGTTTGACTTTTTTGAGGTAGTTCTTGACGATTCTGTCGTTCTGGGTGCCAAAAACCTTGAGTAGACTTTTTATCATGGTTGTCTTGCCTTGGTAGGAAATGTGGGATATTTTATCCAAAAAGTGATTAATGCTCCGTTAGGTTTTAAGCTTTCACGAACGGTTCACTTTTTTGGCGTATACTCAACCCTATCCAAGTACTGTTTGGGTATATTTTGATGAAGGAATAGCGTATGAGATATGTATGGTTGACACTACTATTATTGACAGTCGGATATGCCGATACCATCAGACTGCCGGAGCATTTTACCGCACACTTTTCACAAACGGTCACCAACCCGAAGAACAAGGTGATCCGCTACGCGGGCAAGGTTGCCTACAGCGGAAACAACCTACTCAAATGGTCCTATACCGACCCGACTCGCAAAGAGGTCTGTACGGACGGAAAAGAGGTGTTGGTGGTCGATCACGATCTGGAGCAGACCTCTGCCTACCGCATAGATAAAGGATTCGACCTGACCCAGATACTCAAAGAGGCGAAACCCTATAAAGAACACATCTATGTGACCCAATACGCAGGTAAACGCTATACGATCAAACTGGATGACAAAGGGCGTTTGGAGAGTGTGGCATACTATGATGATATGGACAACAAGATCCAGATACTTTTCAAAAAGATACAGTATGGCAAAGGGATGCTTCCCGCTTCGATAATGAAGTGCGATTACCCTGCCGACTATGATGTAATAAGGGGTTGAGAGACGTGGGATCAATCATGGAACAGATAAGCCGTGATCCGGTGCTGATGCTTGGGGCTGCCATCGGTGTCGTACTGATACTCTTTGTGGTACTTGTCGTGGTGGTGGCAAATCTTCGGATCAAGACATACAAGGATCGTTTTATCAACCTTCGCATTGATAACAACGAGAAAGAGAAACAGATCGGTTCACTTCAAAAAGAGCTTCAAGTCGTGCAGATACGCAATGCTCAGAATGAGCAGGAGCTTCAGCAGTTTGCGCAGACACGCAGCAGGCTCGATCATACCGAATCGGAGCTCTCCGAGACACAAAAGGAGCTCTCCAAAACCCAAAAAGATCTGGCACAGACGCAGGCACAACTGGAAAACCTTCAGGGGCTTTATGCGGCACTGCAACAGGAGTATAAGGGACTCAAAGAGCGTGTCGAACATCTCAATGAAGAGAACAGCAAACTACGTGTCAACAATGCCAGACTCCTTATGAAACTCGAGACAGAAGAGCGTCTAAGTGCACATACTAGAGCTAAAGAAGAGCGTGAGTGATACATATACAATATTCTTCTAACGTTTTGATATAAAGATAAAGAGTGTAAAAGTGTGACAATAAACTATTTTTACATATTTTTATGATATTTCGATTACTTTTTTATTCTATAATGATAATATGATGTTTTTATGCGTATAAAGTGGCGGATCCGTCACACTTGGGGGAGTGGCTTATCGCAGTATATCATTATATATAAAGAGGAGAAGAATCTTTACAATGAATAACGCATACGATGCCTCCATTACTTTCAAAGACCGTATGGAATATGATAAACTAAGTTTCTATTACCTTTCTCTTCCTGTCATCCTGATCGGACATCTGCTGGGAGCACTGTTGCTTTCAGCGATGCAACTGAGTGTTGTCGATCCTTACTCTGTAGGCATATGGCTTCTGCTCAATATCATCATGTTTCTCTATCGTTACTATCACTATCTTCTTTTCAAAAGTGAAACGGAACAGCAGAAGCTCAGAAATGCAGTGTTGTGGATGGATCGCTACTATACCAATGTACTTATCAGTGGTATTATCTGGGGGAGCAGTGCCTTTCTGTTGTTCCCGGAAAACTCTCTGATCAATCAGATGATCCTTTTTCTGTTTTTGTTTGCTATCGGGTTCTCTTCTCTTGGGGTATTGGCTACCAAGAGGGAACTTCTTATTACCTATGTGCTTGTCATGTATGGTCCGATCCTTTGGAGACTGTTTTCTCTAGAAGGTGCTTTGTATACCAACGTCGCCTATGCCATCATGGCACTTGTTCTACTCATGATGTTGGTGGCAAACTACTATGGAAGAGTAATACTGGACTCATTGCGGGAACGTCAACACTTCATTGAGATAAAAGCTTCGCATGACAAACTTAAGGAGCGTTTCTTTTCTCTTTTTGAACGGGCACCGGTAGGGATATACTACTATAATGATGCACTGGAGCTTGAAGATGTCAATGCCCAGTTCCTCAAGATGAACAATATTGAAGAGAAAGAGGATGTCATTGGGTATGCGTTGGCTGAGAATATCGATGATAGAAAGATCATAGAAGCACACGGTAAAGCTTTTGAAGGGAAGACGGGGAGCTACAGAGGACCTTTCAAACTTGCTGACGGGGAGCAATACAATCTCTTTGTAGATCTCTCGACTGTACCGATGTTCAACAATGCCAATGAAGTGGCAGGCGGTATTGCGATCATCAATGACATTACCAGTGAGGTAACGGCGCAGGAGAAGATGATGCGCAATGCCTACTATGACATCCTTACCAATATTCCCAATCGTACACTTCTGATGGATAAACTTCGCAATCTGATCGAAGCGAAAAAGACGACGAAGCTTTATGGTGTACTTCTTTTTCTGGATATCGACAATTTCAAGAAGCTCAACACCACCTATGGTCATGATATCGGGGACAAAATGCTTAAACAGGTGGCGCACAAACTTGAGGAGATGACCGGTCACTATGAGACACTTGCCCGTATCGGAGGCGATAAGTTTGTCGTCCTTATCCCCAATGTCGGAAAGAGTGAATCGGAGGCGAGAACAACGACAAAGAAGTATACGGAAAGACTCAAAGCACATTTTGGTGAGCCGATGAAAGTCGCCGGTACCGATCATCATGTCGGTTTCTCCATAGGAGCGATCCTCTTTGGTGATACGACCGCGACAGCATTCGATCTTTTAAAGCGTGCAGAGACAGCCATGTATGAGGCGAAGCGAAATAACCGGGGTACGCTGAGGTTCTATGAGGACAGTATGAGTGTTGAAGTTGAAGAGCAGCTGATGATCGAGAACGATATACATAAAGCGATTCGGGACAATGAGCTTGAGATGTACTATCAGCCTCAGTTGGACGTCAAGACCAATCAGATCATCGGTGCGGAAGCATTGGTGCGGTGGATACATCCGACAAAAGGGATGATTATGCCAAATGACTTCATCCCTTTGGCTGAAGAGAGCGGGATTATTGTTAAACTCGAAGAGTGGATATTTGAGCGTATCATGCAGGATGTCCAAATGATGAGTTTGGAGATGAAAGGATTCACACTGGATCACATTGCGATCAATGTGAGTACGGTTCATTTTCTCGAACCGCACTTTGTCGAGAAGCTGATGCTGCTGGTAAGACGATACGGGGTTAAACCCGAATGGTTCGAACTTGAGATCACGGAGAGCGGGATCATGCGTAACGTGGATGATGCGATTCGTAAGATCAAAGAGCTAAAGGCTTTCGGGTTCACGTTCTCTATCGATGATTTTGGTACAGGATACTCGTCTCTCTCTCATCTAAAGGATTTGCCCGTAGATGTGATCAAGATCGATCAGGCATTTGTGAAAGATATGAATGAAGATGATGAGATGATCGTCGAAGCTGTAGTGGCGATCGGGCAGAAGTTCAACCTTGAAGTGCTTGCCGAAGGGGTTGAAAAAGAGGAGACACTCGGGTATCTTCAGTCGATCGAATGTGACAGCTATCAGGGGTATTTGGCACATACACCAATCAATCTGGATCGGTTTGTATCACTGATCAAGAGGGAAGAGTGACCGTTTGTAAGTAAAGCTTGTGTAGACTTCCAAAAAAACAAGGAGAAGCCTATGAGCAAGATTACGATCTGGCACAACCCACGCTGCAGCAAATCGCGCAATGTGGCAAACCTGCTTGAAGAGAGAGGTATCGAGGCGGAGGTGGTGCGCTATCTTGATACGCCACCGAGCAAAGAGGAGATCAAAGCGGTCTTGAAGATGTTGGGGATCTCCGCGCGTGAACTGATGCGTACCAAAGAGGCGATCTATAAAGAGTTGGGGCTGAAAGATGTTGAAGATGAGGAGAAGCTCATCGAAGCGATGGCGGCACACCCCAAGCTGATCGAACGTCCCATTGTCATCAAGGACGGAAAAGCGGCGATTGGCAGACCGATAGAGAAGGTGATCGAGCTGTTGGAGAGTTGATTTCTCTCCCCTTTCAACACATTATGCTAAAATTCCATCAAAGATTAAAATCTATCATACTTTAAGGACATGACGTGCTAAGTACAGTCAACCTCACACAACGCTACGGAAAGCGTGTGCTTTTCGACAAGATCAATATCACGCTTGACG
>CAYPWA010000113.1:0-4800 GCA_964414325.1 uncultured Sulfurovum sp.
CCCGCCGAGTTTGATATCCATCTGCAGTGCCGTGATCCCTTTACGTGTACCGGCGATCTTGAAGTCCATGTCGCCGTCATGATCCTCCAGCCCCATAATGTCCGAGAGTACCGCATGTTTTCCATTCTCGCTGACCAATCCCATCGCAATCCCTGCGACCAGCCCGGTCATCTCCACATCCGCAGATCGCAGTGCCAAAGAGCCACCGCAGATCGTCGCCATCGATGAAGAGCCGTTACTCTCAAGTACCTCTGCCACCAGACGGATTGTGCCGTCATACGCCAGTGGGATCGCAGGCTCCAGTGCACGCTTGGCAAGATTGCCGTGTCCCAACTCACGTCTACCGGGTGCACCGATGAACTTCGCATCCCCTACGGAGAAGCCGGGGAAGTTGTAGTGTACCATGAAGTGCTCGGACTGACTGCCTTTCTGCGTGATCAGCTCAAACATCTGCGCATCTTTTTTGTCCCCGAGCGTTGCTGTCACAAGTACCTGTGTCTGCCCTCGCGTAAAGAGACACGAGCCGTGCACGGAAGGCAGGATATTTGTCTCGATGGAAATAGGACGCACCTCATCAAGTGCACGACCGTCCGCACGGACACCCTTCTGGAGTATCATACTGCGTACCACATGTTTCTTGTACTTCTCAAGCACTTTGCTCACAAGCGCTTTGTCAGCCTCTTTGCCTTCACTCTCGAGTGCCTCCATGATCTTGGTACGCACTTTCTTGAGTTCGCTTGAACGCTCCGACTTCGCCATATGTGAGATCGCCGATTCGATCTCCTCTGCATAGTGCTCAGCAATGAAGTTATAAAGTGCCTCATCCACCTTCTCCTCTGCCAGCGCAAGTGTCAAAGGCTCTCTTACCGCTGGAGAGAGTGCACCACTGTACGCTTCACTCGCCTTGGCGATCGCCTCCTGCGCCAGTGCGATCGCTTCTACCAGTGCCTCCTCATCCAGCTCATTACACTCCTGATGCTCCAAGATGATCGGTGCCGCACCCATCATCGGATCGATCGTATCGATCTCGATATCATCGATGATCTCCGAAGCCATCGTGCGCATTTCTATCATCAATACATCATGATCAGCACCTACCACAAGTAGATCGAGTACACTCTCGTCCTGCTGTGAAAGTGTTGGGTTGACTACCAGTTTTCCATCAATCTTCCCGATACGTACCGCACCGATCGCACGATTGACCGGTATATCGGAGACATAGAGTGCTGCAGAGGCTGCATGCAGTGCAGCCACCTGCATATCCACTTCACTGTCGCTGCTCACAACCATCACTGTGATGGTGACCGGATAGTGGAATCCTTCGGGGAAAAGCGGGCGCAGCGAACGATCGACGATACGGGATGTCAGCGTCTCGAAATCTCCCGGCTTGGTCTCTCGCTTGATGAACCCTCCGGGGATCTTCGCTGCCGCATACGCCTTCTCGATATACTGTACCGTCAACGGAAGGAAATCCTCCTCTACCGGCTTTTCATCGATCGCTACTGCGGCGATGAGTACTGCTTTGCCCTGACGGTACATCACCGCACCGCTTGCCTGTTTGGCTATTTTGTTACACTCATAGGTCTCTTCGAGATTATTGACATTGACCTCTATGATCATTTCATTCATTCGTCATTTTTCCTTATTTTGTTGAACTTTGTCTTTCGCTCTTGTACGCTTTTCATAGGATTCTACGATCTGGAGGATCTCATCAAATTCAAGCTGTTTGAACGCTTTATAGTAGTATTCTATCGAAATATAGTCTTGTATCTTATGAGGACAGAAGACACCGTCACATACGGAGAGTAGGTTCTCATAGACCGATCTATCAAGAATAGGGGTCGCAATATAGATATTCTTCGCCCCTCTCGCGATGACGGACTTCAGTGCTACCATCATCGTCAGCCCCGTCTCGATACACTCATCGGCAAGTACGACATACCTTCCCTCAAGGGGAAGCAGATCTTTCCCTTTGCGATAGCGATAGACATATCCAAGTATCTCTTCATCATATTTTCGCTGTGCCTCGTTATAGACGAAATCCTCATTGATATCGAAAGCATCGACAAGTGCTTTATGCATCACCACCTCTTCGGTCTCCGAGATCATCGCGATTGCAATATCGGGATTGTTGGGTGCAAGAATAGGCTCGGTCAGCAAAATATCCATCTGTCCGTTTATTTTCTTGGCGATGCAGTCGGCAAAATAGACGCCCCCTTCACTTACACCGATGACTACGGTCTCGTTCTGCTGAAGCAGTTCAATCGGAAGTGTCTCCATAAGCTGATTGGCAGCATCATTTCGATCTTCGAAATAGTGAATCTCAGGGATTGAATCGCTGGGCATGGTCGCCTCCCGGGAATTGTCTGTTGATCTCATCTTCATCAAAAGTATATCGAAAATCCTCTATATACTTCATCAAAAGTGTGTAGGCTGCATTGAGCTGTTCCATCTTTTCCGTATCACCTCCGATATCGGGATGGTGTTTCTTTGCCAAGAAACGGTACTGGTTACGAATATCCTCTCTGGTTATCAGCTTGGGTAACTCTAATGTCTCCAGTGCCTCTTCTATCGTTTTTACCGGTGTTTGCATCATTACTGTCCCGACCCTACACTGGCAAAAGGGATAAAGTTGAGCTGGATAAAGAAATTATACTGCTGAGTATAAGCACTCTCTCCTGCAATGTTGGATGGACGAGGAACAATATCCGTATTGACCTGCAATGCCATACTCCAACAATCACGCTTATAGGTTGCTCCCGCATACCAACGTTTACCTGTTGAGTCCTTAATACTATAGATCCCACCACCTTTCAAGCTGAATCGTTCATTATAATCATATCTCACATTCAAGTTAATATCATTGGCACTTACCGGCTGACCTACTACTTGCAGCGATTTTTTGTAGGTATGTCCGATAGCAATACTATAGTCCTTTGCAGACACACTTACCTGCGTCGATGATTCTGAAATGTCACTGTACTCAAAAGAATAATAGATATTGTTATAAAACCGCCAGTTTTTCCAGTTGTACTGCATCTCATTGTTCAACTCCGACAGCTTGTATGCTCTATTGGTATAATAGCTCTGTGAAAGTCTTTGAAGAAATATCAATCGCATCTCATCATCATAAAAGTACTGGCTTAGAGAAAACACCGCACGCTCCTCCGGCAATCCTACGGAAAAGAGATCCTTCACCTGATCCTCTGTTTCCAACAGTGTATCAAAATCAACAGGTTTCTGACTCTCCGTACCGGGTTTGATATACGAGAGTGAGGGCTGAAGCACATGTACAAAACCATCATACTGTTTGGTTAAGTCACTAAATATCTTGGCGGTATGCACATTGCTGTTATACTGGAAATAGTCATAAGTGAGCGTATCATCATTACCAAAGAAAAAGCGTCCGTAGTAGAGTTCCTCACCCAAGGTCATACTAAGATAATCATCAAAAAAAGCAAAGGTCAACTCAATAGGTATCCGAAACTCCGCCTGATTGAGTGTCACCCCTTTTGAGCGATCGAACCGTTTTGTCTGAAGATCCAAAGAGTAGGTCAAATTATCCCAAAAAAGGCTTTTAAGGTACTTGTGGAACTGTAGCGCCGGCAATGTCTGGATCGTTGTATCATTGCTTGGCAGTCGTGTATCGATAAAATATTTGGCATTCAATCCTCCATACCAGTCATCATTGTAGAGGAAATAGTTGAACCGTGACTCTTGCAGAGGCACCTGTCCGAAATGCGTCAGGCTTGTCTTTTGGAGGTTCAGGTAGTCGATATCGTTCAGTAGCGTGATATTGGCATACAACCCGTCTGTATATCCCGTACCGAAACGGTCACTGAAGAGTTTGGAGGCATCATAAAGGAACTCCAGTCCATAGTGCTGATCTTCGGGAAGATTGTTCTCTTCAACATAAGAAGCCTTATCCTTGAAATAACCAACCCTGAGCTGTCCCGATGAGTAGGGAGAATCCACAAAACGATAGGTCGCATACATTCCCAGACTTCGGTTGGTACGTATCTGTGGGTTAAACTCCATATCCATACTGTCACTGATCGCCCAAAAGATTGGCTGCTCATAGATGAATCCCTCTTGGTTACTGTACCCCAAAAGTGGAAAGAGTAGTCCCGAAGCACGTTCGTTGTTCGTAGAGAATGCCAAATATGGTGTATAAAAGACCGGGATATCATCAAAATAGACCTTGGCATCATAGACCTTCATATACTTCTCTTCACTATCGTAGGTCGAATGTGCAAATTGCATTGTCCACAGGGGATCATCTATATCACAACTCGAGAGCATACTCTCGGAAAAGGTATAGTTCCCGTCCGTGCGGTTCGCATCATTGGTCAAGAGCCAGATATCGTTCTCGTTGGTAAAGAAGAGCTTTTTAAAGGAGATTGTATTGCTCTGTGTATCGATCTCCATGTGAGAGGTGTGTTCTTTTGTCCCCTGATAGCCGATCATTTCAACATGCCCATCAAGCACCAGCCGATGCGCCGTTTTGTCGTAACGCGCCTCATCCGCACGAATCACGGAGTCCTGATAGTAGACCACCACACCCTCTTTGGCATGCAGGGTCGTTTTTGTTCCCTCCACACGCTTTGCCGTCACCTCGATGTTATTCTTCTCCTCCGCGGCACCAAAGAGTATACCCGAAGAGAGCAACACTGACAGGATGAGAAGATAACGTTTAGACATCGATCACAACACAGTTGAAGAGGTAAAGCCCATTATGCGTCCTGAAGTGCCTGATAGGCAATATCCGTACGACACTGCTTGCCTGCAAAGTGTACCTGC
>CAYPWA010000114.1:0-4785 GCA_964414325.1 uncultured Sulfurovum sp.
GAATATTTGGTCACGGTCATGCGAACTCCTTTTCGATAGCCTGTTTGATTGTTTCGTATTCTACCCTAAGTTGGGTTTGGTCTGCGCTGTTGTCGATGACGAAATCTGCCATATAACGTTTCTCTTCGATATCGATCTGCGCAGCGATGCGCTCCAACACCGCCTCCATAGAGAGCCCGTCTCGCGCCATCGCCCGTTCTATCTGTAATCTCTGCGGGGCATAGACCACCAAAGAGCGTTTGATGGGATAACGCCCCCCTTCGAAGAAGAGCGGGATATCGACAATGTAGGGTCTACGCTTGACATCCTCCTGCATCGCTTGCGCTTCGATCTCCTCATAGATCAATGGATGCAGGAACTTCTCAAGCCGCTTTCGCTCAAGGGGATCGGCAAAGACCACCGCCCCCAACGCTTTGCGGTCGACCCTCCCGTCACGGATCATCTCCTCTCCAAACATCTCGGCGATGCGCTCTTTGTGCCGCTCCAGCATCTCATGGGCGATCCTGTCCGCGTCGATAACAGTGTAGCCATCCTCTTGGAACATCTTTGCCACCGAGCTTTTGCCTGTCGCGATCCCTCCGGTAAGTGCCACAGCATACTTAAACGCCATCACTACCACCGCTTGTAGGACTGCAGCTGCATACGATCATAATGGTAGACATCATCCCTGAACTGCAACCTGCCGTCATAATCGACCCATGCGGTCAGATAGATGATATCTACCGGTACCTTTACGCTGAGCTTTTTGTAAACACTCTTTTTGCCCTTGAGTATCTCCTCTGCTTTCTCGAAGTCGATATCGGGCTCGAACGAAGCGAAGGTGCGTAGCAGTTCACGCGGTTTCTCCAGCCGTACACATCCATGACTAAAGGCGCGTTTGGTACGCTTGAAAAGCGGTTTTGTCGGTGTGTCGTGCATATAGACGGCGAACTTGTTGGGAAAGAGGAACTTCACCTTGCCCAGTGCGTTCTTACGTCCGGGGAGCTGCGCAAAACGATAAGGAACATGCTTAGAGTGGCGATACTGTGCCCAGTTCACCGAAGCGGGATCGACCGTTTCGGCATTTTTGCCCCAACCGCGAAATATTTCGATATTTTCACGCTTGAGCGCATAGGGGTTTCTCAGAAGCTTGGGGATCATCTCTTTTTGGATAATGCTTGTGGGTACATTCCAGTAGGGATTGAGCACGATCATCTCCACCTCATCGGAGAAGATAGGAGTGGGGTGGTTTGGCTTGCCCGTGATCACCTTCATCGTCTGGATCAACTTGCCATCCTCTTCGAAATAGAGGGTAAAGAAAGGAATATTGATAATGATATGACGATGGGGCTGACGCGGGTTGAACCACTTGATACGGTCAAGGTTGAGGCGCAGGATCGTGATGCGTTCAGCGACCGTGATGTTAAGAACACGCAGGGTCGCCGGACCGACTACACCATCAGGGGTGAGCCCGTTTCGCTTCTGGAAACGCTTGACCGCATCTATCAGACAACGATCATACAGATCATCCTCCGCACTCTCGCTACATCCACGGTAGTCTCCGGTCACGCTCAGACGTTCACGCAGTGCGTAGACTCCTGCATCCCGCATACCCGGATCGAGCTTTCTGTGCCTCAGCATTACACGCTTCCATCCCCCCTGTGCAGCAATATCCATATAGTGTCTCAATGCTTTTTGCAGGGCACGGTAGTGGTAGGCTGTGGGCACCGCCTTTTCAAGCAGACGCTTCATATCCGCACCCAGGAGTGCTTTCTCGACCATCCCTGCCGGATCGACATCGGGGCGGTGCAGCACCCATTCAGTACTGATGTCATCATTGATCTTCAGATTGGCGATACGCGCCTGGAACGCACCCCAGTTGATCCCCCCGAAGTAGGCATAGTGGATATACTCTTCGTAGAGGAGTGAGATCTTGAACTCCATCTCCATTTTTCCCAGAAAACTGCTTGGGGTACGGTAGAGATCGCGTGCCTCTTCTTCAGTGATACGGGCTTTAAGCGCCAGATTACTGTCAGGATCGAGCGTGATATCCGCTCTCATCGCCTCAAAAAACCCTTCTGCCGCAGGGGAGAGACCCTTCTCATGCATCCATGCAGGCAGAAAGAGCAGCCGCTTGTAGAAGTCGTTGAGAAATCGTCCTGCATGCTGTGCTTTGAGTGAATTATAGATTACATCGGTCGCATGCTCCTCGAACGCTACCTGGCTCGCTGCCAAAGGAACCGACTGAAACCCTATCACTATCATCCATGCCACGATCCATGATCGTAACACGCTGCTTCGTTGCTGCATCATTCTCTCACTTTTGTATGGGCTTATCGAAATTTAGGACAATTATATCGTAACATTATCCGCAAAATGTTAAAATCTTTATATGCATTTTACATTTGGATCTCCCTGGTTTCTACTGTTGCTGCTTCTTCTGCCCTGCTTCTGGTTCTGCCGGCAGTACCGACGAGAGATCTACTTCTCCAAGCAGACATGGCTGGGCAGAGAGCGCCTGATTGTCAACCTCGACCTCTGGCTTGTCATTGCAATCTACCTGCTGCTTGTGTTCGCACTTGCCAAGCCGTTCCTCTATGAGAGTGCGGGGAACCATACCAAAAAGGGGCGCGATCTGGTGCTCTCGCTTGATGCCAGCGGCTCGATGGCACAAAGCGGCTTCGACCCCAAGGATCGCTTCAAGACCAAATACGATGCCGTTCTCGACATCGCACAGCACTTTACACAGCAACGCTTCAATGACAATATGGGGGTGGTCATCTTCGGTACCTTCGCCTACACTGCTTCGCCTCTAACCTACGATCTCTCCTCTCTCTCCCAGCTGCTGCGCTTGACCAATGTCTCCATCGCCGGGGAGAGCACCGCAATCGGTGATGCCCTGATGCAGTCACTCAAGACCCTCTCGTTTGGAGAGGCAAAAAGCAAGGTGATCGTGCTGCTGACCGACGGACGCCACAATGCCGGTAGCCACTCTCCCAAAGAGGCGGTAGCACAGGCGAAAAAGGCAGGCGTGCGTATCTACACCATCGGCATCGGTGCTAAAGGCGACTATGATGCCGCACTGCTTGAGACCATTGCCAAAGAGACAGGCGGCAAGGCGTTCGAGGCGGCGGATGCCGAGGCACTCAGAGAGATATTCAAGACCCTCGACTCCCTTGAGCCAAGCGATATCCGAGGGGAGCACTATCTGGGGCAGAGACTGCTTGTCTGGCTGCCACTGCTGCTCTCACTGGGACTGCTCTTCTGGCTTGAGCGCAGAATGCGAAAGGAGACGGCATGAGTTTTCTCTACTCCTTCTGGCTCTGGCCGCTTATCCCCCTGATACTCTACGGCTATCTCCGCGCACCCCGCCGGCTCAAGTCGATCACCCATATCCTCATCGCCGCACTGATCCTCATTGCGCTAAGCCGTCCGCGTATCGCCCATACACTGCAGCCTGCAACACTGGAGGCACGCGATATTCTCATCGCGCTGGATGTCTCCTACTCCATGCGTGCACAGGACATCCCGCCCAGCCGCTACGCGTTCGCCCGCCGTACCATCGAAGCACTGCTTGATGCCGATACGCAGGACAACATCATGCTGATCGCCTTTACGACCAACCCGCTCATCCTTGCCCCACCCACGACCGATCATGCACTCGTCACCACCGCCCTGCGTGCGCTCGACCCGGCGAATATCCTGACCAAAGGGACATCGCTCGAACGCCTCTTCGCACTGATTGGCACACTGCCGCCGCTACACCGAGAGGTCATCCTGATTACCGACGGCGGAGAGGAGCGGGATCTGACACGACTCCTCAAATACCTTGACAAGAACGATATGACCCTCCATATCCTTGCAATGGGGACCAAGGAGGGCACGACAATACCGCTGCCCGGGGGTAAAGCGCTCAAAGACGCACAGCAGCATCTGGTGATCTCCCGTCTCAACCCGCTCCTTGAGCAGGTCGCTTCCCAAACCGGTGGTAGTTATACTCTACCGCAGTCAACCCCCGAAGCGACGGCACAAACGCTGCTCTCTCATATCGCCGAGGGCGAACGTAGTACGATCACCAAGACCCAACGCGGATACACCGAACTCTACCAGATCCCGCTGCTGTTTGCCGTTGTGCTGCTGCTTGCCCTCTACACCCGTGCCTCCCGCTATCTGCTGCTGCTCTTCGCTCTGGCGCATATCCCGCTGGAGGCATCGATGCTGGAGGAGTGGCAACTGGCACATGCCTACGACCTCTACGCACAAGGTGACTACAACCAAAGCCTCGCTCTGCTGAAGAGGATAGAGACCCCCTCCCTGCAGCAGCGCTATGCCCTCGCCTCAGCCTGCTACCGTATGGGGGCGTATGAGCGCGCACTCGCCCTCTACCGAAGTATCCGCACCACCTCCCCCGCGCTCAAACAGAAACTCTACTACAATATCGCCAATACCTATGCCCAACTGCACACATACGATAAAGCCAAGATATACTATACTAAAGCACTGCAACTGGGAGAGGATGCGGATGCGCTGCACAACCTCAAGGTAGTCACTTTTGCCGCCGCACAGAAGAATCAGGCGGGACGCACACTCCCCCGATCGGAGGGCGCACAGAGCAAAGGGGCATTCGAGGAGATGACAGCCTCCAAAAAAGAGGAGGGCGACAGCCAAAACAGCGGTGCGGGATCGGGAGGCGGCGGCGAGAAGCGTGCCAAAGCCTCCGCCAAAGAGGAGAAGCGACTGCTACTCCCCGATAAGAAGAATGAGACAAAACAGCCTCTGGGATCGAAGGTCTATGAACTGATCAAC